>JAFRIL010000054.1 GCA_017432845.1 Lachnospiraceae bacterium
AAAAGCCCAATTCGGAACTGTTTGATGCGATGGCATCATCCGGGCGTTTTAAGAACGTTTTGTTCAATCATTTCATAGATCTTATCAACAGCAGGTGGGAGATGCAGTTTTCAGCGGTAACGGCATACCTTTCACCACATGATACACATGTTATATTCCGCGGTACCGACGAGACTATGATAGGATGGAAAGAGGACTTTAACATGTCCTTTATTGCTCCGATACCGGCTCAGGTGAAGGCAGTCGATTATCTTCATTATGCTGCCGAGAGGATACGCGGGCCTTTTTCTGTCGGGGGACATTCCAAGGGCGGCAATCTTGCGGTGTACTCCGCGATGAAGTGTTCAAAGTACGTCCGCGACAGGATAGGGGTCATATACTCGCAGGACGGCCCGGGATTTCCCAGGCAGACGCTTGAAGATTCCGATTTTGATGCGATCGCGGACAGGATAGAGAAGTTTGTCCCTCACTCGTCGATATTCGGAATGATCATGCAGACCCAGGAAAAGTACAGGGTTGTTGAGGCAAAGAGTATCGGGGTATTGCAGCATGATCCCTTTAACTGGGTGATAGAAGGTGATGATTTTGTTTACAGGGATGACATCGCGGGAAGATACGTTGTATCGGATTCGTCGGTAAATGAATGGATAGAGCGTGCCGATCCCGAAGAGATGAAGGTGTTTGTCAACACGATGTTCGAAGTGTTCGCAAGTGCCGGTATAAATGACATGAATGATTTTAAGGGAAATATTGCATCGCTTCTGTCAAACGCAAAAAGCGTGCTCGACGGTCTTGATGATGAGGATAAAAAGAGGATAAAGGCCGTGCTGTCTGTATTTGCCGAAAGCGCAATGGAACAGATCAAGGGAAGCCTTCCTTTTACACTCTAGATGATAAGCTTTGCGAGAAGGTAAACGACCAGGAAGTTTAACGGATAGAACAGATAGAATGCGTATTTGTGCTTGGGCCTGATGGAAGGGTCATAGAAGTACAACAGCACGAATGATACAGGTGCATAATTCTTCCAGCTTACGACTGCGCCGCCGACCAGAAGCCGCAGGGTTTCAAAGCTACGCAGATAGTAGAGCACTGCAACGAGCAGTATGCATTTCCAGGAATAGTCGGCCCTGGCCAGGTATGCCAGGTCACCGAACGCGATGACGGTACATATGTGTGTAAGACACATGAGCGGCTTGGATATGCCCAGGAAGTTTTCCGTGATATACTTAATAAGTGCCAGCATCACAAGCGCTATGAAGAATGTGATGATGATGTTCTGGTGATCCCACTTGAACGTTACGCCGTACAGCCCGAGGTCAAACGGGATCTCCGTGATAACAGCGAGCACAAGCAGACGCAGGGCGTATTTTTTGACATCGCGTGTTCTGATGAAACCTTCCACGAGGAAGAAACAGAATATCGGAAATGCAAGACGTCCGATGCCGCGGCATGTCTCGTAAAGGGTGTTGAGCGTTTTGTACTGTTCGGGAAGTATATCCATGGCATGAACTATCATGTAGTTGTGGATGATACCGTACCCGCAGTGGTCTATGAACATAAAAATACATGCAAGCGTTTTAAGCACATTGCATGAGAGTCTGATCCTGTCTTTGGGGTCGAATGCTGTTGTACTCATATCAATAGATTCTATCATAAAGGAACGGATAATGAAATACGTAAAATCCTTTGATGTCATTATCATATCGGCCGTATTTATGCTCCTTACCGGATGCTCTTCAAAAGAGAGCGCTCTTGATATTTCCATGGCAGCCATTGAGGCCAAGGACTATGACAGTGCGATAGCCGTCTCCGGCGAGGCCATAGCGGCCGGCGGCAGCAAGCTTGACAGGCGTGCCAAGGGTATCGCGCATCTCGGAAGAGGTGAGTATGAGATGGCGGCACAGGCGTTTATCGATGCGCTTGCCTGTTCCAACGGCCTGGTCGACCAGGCGGATATCGATATCTCGTGCTATCTTGCGACCGCCCAGTACAAGATGGGAAATATCGAGGAGGCACTTGCCACGTGTGATGCGATATGCGCGATAAGGCCTGCAGATGACGGAGCGCATTTTCTGCGTGGCAAGATAGAGCTCGCACTCGGTAACAAGGATGAAGCACTGGCTTCTTTTGACAGGACCGTATCCCTTGCTCCAGAAGATTACGACAGATATGTCGGTATATATGAGGAGCTCCACGCCAAAGGCTATGATGCGGAGGCGTCTTCCTATCTGGAAAAGGCCATGTCTGCCGGAAACAAACTGTCCGACTACAATAAGGGCGTGCTGGAGTATTATCTCCTGTCATACACGGATGCCAGAAATGATCTGGAAAATGCCAAGAAGAAAGGCAACAACGAGAACCTCACACTGTACCTGGGAAAAACATATGAGGCTCTCGGGGACGCTTCTTATGCCATGTCGCTTTACGAGGAGTTCATACGTGAAGATCCTTCCGCGGGGAGGATATACGAACAGCTCGCAACGTGCAAGATACAAAACGGCGACTACGAAGGTGCTCTTGATGTCATAGAGACCGCTCTTATGTCCGGAAACGGAGAGGGTGAGGCCGGCCTTATGTTTGACAGGGTGGTCGCATATGAGATGCTCTATGATTTTGAATCCGCAAAAAAGAGCATGGAAGAGTATCTGAAGCTCTATCCGGACGACGAGATCGCAAAGCGTGAAAACGTATTTTTGAGCAGCAGGTAAAAAATGACCTTCCATTTTTGTGCAAGGTTTACAATAATTTCTCTTAAAGCCCGTCTTTTGGCCACAACATCTTGTGGTAGCTCCAAAAAGTTGACATAAGATATTGTGTTTTCGGGTTGACTTCACTCTGTCACAATGATATACTTCAAATCGTGCGATATGACACATATATATCACATCAAATATCATTCGAGGGGTTCTAAAAGGGGCTTATCAGGAAGGGAGTAGTTCAGAATGTTCAGCGTAGTAAAACGAAATGGGGAATTGGCGGATTTCAATATCGCGAAGATCGGCGATGCGATAATGAAAGCTTTCAATGCGTGCGAGAAGCAGTATACCAACGATATGATAGACCTTCTCTCACTCCGCGTTACGGCGGATTTTCAGCCGAAGATGAAGGATAACCAGATCCAGGTGGAGGATATCCAGGACAGTGTGGAGGTTGTGCTCGAGTCTGCAGGTTACAACGAGGTAGCCAAGGCTTATATCCTGTACCGTAAGCAGCGTGAGAAGATCCGTAACATGAAATCAACGATCCTTGACTACAAGGACGTTGTAAATAGTTATGTTAAGGTGGAGGACTGGAGAGTCAAGGAGAACTCTACGGTCACATATTCGGTAGGCGGACTGATCCTGTCTAACTCCGGAGCGGTCACAGCCAATTACTGGCTTTCCGAGATATACGACGAAGAGATCGCGGAGGCTCACAGGAACGCCGACATACATATCCATGACCTGTCAATGCTTACAGGCTACTGTGCAGGCTGGTCATTAAAGCAGCTCATCCAGGAAGGCCTCGGCGGTATCAGCGGTAAGATCACATCCGCACCCGCATCACATCTGTCGGTTCTTTGCAACCAGATGGTAAACTTCCTCGGTATAATGCAGAACGAATGGGCAGGAGCCCAGGCTTTCTCATCTTTTGATACGTATCTTGCTCCTTTTGTCAGGGCCGATAACCTCTCATACAGGGAAGTCAAGAAGTGCATAGAGTCATTTGTATACGGCGTCAATACTCCCAGCCGTTGGGGAACGCAGGCACCTTTCTCGAACATCACGCTCGACTGGACCGTGCCGGCTGACCTTGCAGAACTTCCCGCTCTTGTAGGCGGCAAGGAGATGGACTTTAAGTACAAGGACTGCAAGGAAGAGATGGATATGATCAATAAGGCGTTCATCGAGACGATGATCGAAGGTGATGCCAACGGAAGAGGATTCCAGTATCCCATCCCGACATATTCCATCACCAATGATTTTGACTGGTCCGATACAGAGAACAACAGGCTTCTGTTCGAGATGACGAGCAAGTACGGAACACCTTATTTCTCGAATTATATCAATTCCGATATGGAGCCTTCGGATGTCAGGAGTATGTGCTGCAGACTGCGTCTTGACCTTCGTGAACTTCGCAAGAAGACAGGCGGATTCTTCGGATCTGGCGAATCCACGGGATCTGTGGGCGTTGTTACGATCAATATGCCCAGGATCGCATATCTTGCGACCGACAAGGATGACTTCTACAGAAGACTGAACCGCATGATGGATATTTCCGCAAGGAGTCTTAAGATCAAGCGCGGCGTCATAACGAAGCTTCTTGATGAGGGACTGTATCCTTACACGAAGAGATATCTCGGAAGCTTCGACAATCATTTCTCGACGATCGGCCTGATCGGTATGAACGAGGTCGGACTTAACGCCAACTGGCTTCGTGCCGATATGACGGATCCGAGGACCCAGGAATTCACGAAGGAAGTTCTCGGTCATATGCGTGACAGACTGTCAGACTACCAGGAGCAGTACGGGGATCTTTACAACCTCGAGGCAACTCCCGCGGAGTCGACGACATACCGTCTTGCCAAGCATGACAAGAAGCGCTGGCCCAATATCAAGACTGCGGGCAATCCCGGGGATACACCTTACTACACGAACTCATCGCATCTCCCGGTTGATTTTACTTCGGACATTTTCGATGCGCTTGATATCCAGGATGAGCTTCAGACTCTTTACACGAGCGGAACCGTTTTCCACGCTTTCCTCGGCGAGAAGCTTCCCGACTGGAAGGCAGCGGCATCACTCGTCCGCAAGATCGCCGAAAACTACAAGCTTCCTTACTATACGCTCAGCCCCACATATTCCGTATGTAAGGAGCACGGATATCTGGCAGGAGAGGTCAAGACATGCCCTCACTGCGGATGCGCGACCGAAGTATACTCAAGGATCACCGGCTACTACCGTCCGGTACAGAACTGGAATGACGGAAAGAGCCAGGAATATAAGAACAGGGTTGTTTACGATATCGCCAATTCCAGCATGAAGAGGCCTTTGACCGCAGTGGTCAAGATGAGCGGGACCGCGTCCGGATCGGACATTTCCGTTGAGCCTGCCACGAATGTCAAGTATCTGTTTACGACCAAGACTTGCCCCAACTGCAAGCTTGCCAAGGAATATCTGAAGAATGACAGTTATGTCCTGATCGATGCCGAAGAGAATACGGAGCTGGCTCAGCGTTACGGAGTGATGCAGGCGCCCACGCTCGTTGTCGTTTCCGGCGACAAGATCAGGAAATACGCCAACGCCTCCAATATCCGCAAGTATGCAGAAACTATGGAGATGGTAACGGTTTAGATGATTTCCAGACTCATTGAAGCTATCAAGAAAAAAGATGCCCCGATCGTTGTGGGTCTTGACCCGGTACTTTCATTCGTCCCCTCCCGTATCATCAAGGAGGAGACGGATGAGAAGGGTGAGACGCTCGACGCCGCGGCATCTGCCATTTTAAGGTTCAATAAGGCGATAGTCGACAGCGTATGTGATCTCGTTCCTGCGGTCAAGCCGCAGATAGCGATGTACGAGCAGTACGGAATCCCGGGACTTATCGCATTTACCGAAACGGTCAATTACTGCAGGAGTAAGGGACTTATCGTCATAGGCGATGTAAAGCGCGGAGACATCGGCAGTACGAGCACTGCATATGCGAATGCGCATCTTGGAAAGGTCAAGGTCGGCTCTAAAGAGATCCCGGTGTTTGACGAAGATTTTGCGACCGTCAATCCTTATCTTGGCTCGGACGGTATCAAGCCTTTCATAGATGTATGTAACTCGAACGACAAGGGAATATTCATCCTCGTCAAGACCAGCAACCCGTCAAGTGGGGAATTCCAGGACAAGGTGCTTCACGACATGGATTCCACGTTATACGAGGCTGTCGGCATCAAGGTGAACGAGTGGGCAAAGCTTTCGATGGACGGCAGTTACAGTAACATCGGAGCGGTCGTGGGTGCCACATATCCCAAGATGGGAGAGATACTTCGCCGTATCATGCCGAATTCATTCATACTTGTTCCCGGCTACGGTGCCCAGGGAGGAAGGGGCAAGGATCTTAAGCCGTTCTTCAACTCAGACGGGCTCGGTGCCATCATCAATTCATCCCGCGGCATAATAGCGGCATACACCAAGGATGAATATAAGAAGTTCGGTGAGGACGGATTTGCGGATGCCGCAAGGGCGGCAGTCATAGACATGAGGGAAGACATCAGAAATGTATAAAGAAGAATTCATTGAGTTCATGGTTGAGTCGGATGTACTCAGGTTTGGCGATTTTACGCTCAAGAGCGGGCGCAGATCGCCGTTTTTCATGAATGCGGGAGCATATGTTACCGGGAGCCAGTTAAAGCGTCTTGGCGAGTATTATGCCAGGTGTATCCACGAGAACTTCGGGGATGATTTTGACGTGCTGTTCGGGCCCGCATACAAGGGCATCCCGCTTTCGGTCACGACTTCGATAGCCTATCAGAGCCTTTACGGCAAAGAAATAAGGTACTCGAGCAATCGCAAGGAAGCAAAGGACCACGGGGATGCGGGCATTTTGCTCGGAAGCGGCATCAAGGACGGCGACAGGATCGTCATGATCGAGGATGTCACGACAAGCGGCAAATCGATCGAGGAGACATACCCGATACTGATGGCCCAGGGCGATGTTAAGATCATAGGCCTTGCGGTCTCCCTTGACAGGATGGAAGTGGGTCTTTCGGGAGAAGGAAGCGCACTTGCCGAGATCAAACAAAAGTACGGCTTTCCCACGGCAGCCATTGTCTCGATGAAGGAAGTTGTGGAACATCTGTACAAAAGAAAAGTGTGCGGCCGCGTCGTCATTGACGATACGATCAAGGCTGCGCTCGATGAATACTACGGGAAATACGGTGCATAAATGGGCAGGCCGGTCAGGATCCGCAAAAAAAAGAGCTTCATGTTCACCACGCGTCATTACTCGTTCATGAGTATCATGGGGATCGTGATCGCCATCTTCTGTCTCGGCGTGATCATAACGTCGGTGTTCCACAGTTACAACAGCGCCGGTAAGATCGGAGCCGGTTTCGGGCTCATCGGACTTCTTACGCTCATACTCAATGCGATCGGTATCATCAGCGGCGTCACAAGCCTTAAAGAGAGGGACATATACATCACGCCCTCGATCGTTGCGATAGTGCTCAATTCGCTCATGGTGCTCGCCTGGATCATCATGATCATCATATCGGCCATTGCCGGATAATACCACATATACGGGAGATAATATGACGGGAACTGACAGCGAACTTCTTGAAGAAAGATATGGACTTGTTTCGGAAAGGATACGCGAGATAGGGCGCGAGCAGGCCTTTACCAAGCCTCTTTCGTCTTATTTTTCATACTGCGCATCATTTCTTGAAATGCTTTTTGGTATCCTTGACCGGACGCTTTCGGGTGCGACAAAGGATATGGATACATCCGCCCTTTCGGCCGAAAATCACAGGCTGTACGAAGATATCACAGGATCTGCTTATGATAACAGCTTTACCAATCCCGGATATATCGTACCGCTTTTTGAAAAGGCCGGTATAACAAATGCCAAAGAACTGGCGCGATACCTGTCATTTCTTCTTGTCCAGATACGCGGGCTGATCCCTTATGCTTACGAAGGAAATAAAGAGATATTAACGATACATGCCGAGCTTTTTGCCGAGGTGTGTTCGCTCTTCCGCTTTTGTGCGATGGATGGCACTTATCCCGAACCGTCCGCGGTATCGGACATACTGTACTGGTTCATAAGTGACTACTGCGACACGATAATACCTGACAGTATATCGGCCAAAACGGATCCGGCAAATGATTTTTACCTTCGCATCATAAATGATGAAGACCTTGGCGACGAGCGTTTTTTGTATCTGTCTGGAGAATATGTTACAGACAACGAGCGGCAGTTGGCGCGCTTTATCGCATCTCTTCCGGAAGAGACGATAGACCGGATGGCTGATACTTTTACCGAAGGTTACAGGAAGGGCTTTGTGGCAGCGGGCAAGCCGCTTGATAAGAAGACGAGCGTCAATGTAAGGTACAGCCTCGGTTTTGAGAGGGTGATCAGAAAGGCTGTCGCAAACTTTTCGGCGATGGGACTTGATACGATCATTTACAGGACGGGATCACTGCTCCTTACCTCGTCGGGAACATCCAAGATAGGATTTTACGGAGCTGTTGCAAACAGGCAGTATGATTATGATCACAAGGACGACATCGCGATGTTCCTTGATGCCGATCTTGTAACAAGAAGGATCGAAGTGCTGCGCGATGCGTATGAGAAAAACCGCGACCTTGCCCGGGGGCACGCGGGCCCTGCGGTAATGGAAGTGTTCGGCGAGGATCCCTTTACTCCCCTTGTAAAGGATACCGCGGCTGCACATAACGACAGGACAAGAAAGCTTTCGATCGACTATGCCTCAAGGGCTTCGATGGTCGTTAATTCGTATATACCGCCCGAGGAGAGGAGCTTTACGATCATATCATTTCCGACACCCGAGATCGGAAATGATTTTGAAGAGATATTTGATAAGACGATCGAGCTTAACACACTCGACTACGAAAAATACCAGAAGATCCAGCAGCACATCATCGATGCGCTCGATAAGGCCGGATCGGTACATATAAAGGGAAAGGGTGATAACGAGACGGATCTTACCGTCAGCCTGTGCGAACTTCCCGATCCGGACCACCAGACTCATTTTGAAAACTGTGTTGCCGATGTGAACATACCGGTCGGTGAGGTCTTTACATCGCCCCGCCTTACCGGAACAAGCGGACTTCTTCATGTTTCGAAGGTGTATCTTAAGGGCCTTTTGTTCGTCGATCTGAAGATCCGGTTTAAGGACGGGATGGTCAGTGATTATTCATGCGGCAATTTCGATGATGAAGAAGCGGGCAGACAGTTCATTAAGGACAACATCCTCTACAAGAGGGCTACCCTTCCGATGGGAGAGTTCGCGATAGGAACAAACACAACGGCATACCGTATGGCGAGGGATTACGATATAGAAGGACGGCTTCCGATACTGATCGCCGAAAAGACCGGCCCGCATTTTGCGATCGGGGACACATGCTATGCCCATGAGGAGGATGTGAAGGTATACAACCCCGACGGCAAGGAGATCATATCCCGTGAAAACGAGATCAGTGCAAAGCGCAAGGAAAATGAGAAAGAGGCATACTTCCAGTGCCATACCGATATCACGATCGCTTTTGACGAACTGTTGTATATCAAGGCCATCTCATCCGATAAAGAGATACCCATCATAGAGGACGGCCGCTTTGTGCTCGACGGCACGACGGATCTTAACATTCCTCTTGAGTAAGGAAAGGGCTGCCGTGAAGACCGATCTTGAACAGTTCATTGAAGATGAAGTATTAAAACAGAGAAGCACTGCCGTTCCGGTAAAGGCGTCGCTTATAGAGCGCCTTGTCGTAAGACAGTATGCTGTTAAAAAGCTTCTTCCCAATCCCGAGGATGAATTCTGCTTTTCCGATATCGGTCCGAACATGAACATAGTATCCAAATATGTTTCGCAGTTCGTCGAGAATATGAAAAAAAACTTACCGATAATGGATGAGCCGCTTTACGTTCAGAAGATCCGCCCGTCCGGATACATGATATTAAACGGACATCACAGGTGGGTGGCGGCAAGCAGGCTGTCGATAAAAAAAGTCCCGGTGTGTGTTGTCAACGGGATATATGAAGGTGATGTCAGACGAATACTTGAGAAGTCAACGCACGAAAAGCGTGCAACGATCGATCTTGACGAAGTGGTATTTACACTCTCGGCCGCTGATAAGTCAGAGCGGCGAAGAGGGATACCCCTGTACGGCCTTGCGAAAAAGAGGCTGCGCTACGGGATACCTTCACTGTTTTCACACTTAAAGCTTAAAGGCTACGACATATGGGTCTACTCATCCAGGTATTACAGTGTCGATGATATCAGAAGGTTCTTTGCAAAATACGGAGTGACGGTTGACGTCATCATCACCGGAATGAAGAAGCTTAGCGGCAAGCCGACCGCGCAAAAGAAGAAGATGGATGAGCTAATTGCCAACAAGTATAAGATGACTCTTCACATAGACAGGGATCTTCTTGTTGCCACGTATTCCCACGCGGGTGATTTTCGCGAAGAAGCTGTAGAGTGCAAGCCGGATGTATGGTCGGCGAATGTCTGTGATGCTCTTATAAGGATCGAAAACGATGAAAAAGGAAAGCTCTCATGACAAAATGCGGGTGTCGTTCGATCTGGATGAGGTATTGTTCGTATCGCCCGACACACATAAGACCGAGAAGCCACTGCCCCTGATACTGGGCAGGATATATAAGGAAAGGCTGCGGCTTGGAACAGTGGAGCTTATCAACTCGCTCCAGAAGATGGGATACGAGGTGTGGGTGTACACATCATCGTACCGCAGCCAGCGGTATATCAGGCATCTCTTCGGGCTGTACGGCGTGAAGTTTGACGGGATAATAAATGCTCAGCGCCATCTTGCCGAGGTGCAAAGGGACAGGAAGCAGATGCTTCCCCAGAAGGTTCCGAGCATGTACAGGATATCGCTTCACGTCGATGATGAATCGGTGATATGCTCACTCGGCAGACAGTACGGGTTTGAGGCTTACCAGCTCGACGCGCAGGATGATGACTGGAAGGAAAAGGTCATCGCGCGGGCGGAGGAGATAAAAAAACGGAACGTATCCGCAGGACATTAAAAGTGGTAATATTAAAGCATCAACTGAAGTGATGATTGGAGGTAACTATGGCAACAGTAGGGATCGTTATGGGATCGGATTCGGATATGCCGGTCATGAGCAAAGCGTGTGAGATACTCGAACAGTTCGGGATCGATTTTGATATCAGGATAATCTCCGCACACAGGGAGCCCGATGTGTTCTTTGAGTATGCAAAGACCGCAAAGGATAAGGGAATGAAAGTCATCATAGCGGGCGCCGGGATGGCAGCTCATCTTCCGGGAATGTGCGCGGCGATCTTTCCCCTTCCGGTCATCGGCGTACCGATGCATACGACATCACTCGGAGGAAGGGACAGCCTGTACTCGATAGTCCAGATGCCCTCGGGTATCCCGGTGGCAACGGTAGCGATAAACGGCGGAGCAAACGCCGGCCTTCTTGCGGTCAAGATCCTTGCAACATCCGATGAGAGCCTGGTAAAAAAACTTGAACAGTACGCTGCCGATCTTAAGGCGTCTGTTGAGAAGAAGGACAAAAAGCTTGCCGAAGAAGGATACAGGAACTACACAAAATAACCACTTAACATATAAGGAGACGATTATGGATTACAGATCATCCGGAGTTGATATCGAAGCGGGCTATAAGTCCGTCGAACTTATCAAGGGATTCGTGGAGGGAACGCGCCGCCCGGAAGTCATCGGCGGCCTTGGCGGCTTTGCGGGAGCATTTTCGATGGCAAAATACGCTTCCATGGAAGACCCCGTCCTCGTGTCGGGAACGGACGGATGCGGCACCAAGGTCAAGCTTGCCTTTATAATGGACAAGCACGATACGATCGGGATCGATGCCGTTGCGATGTGCGTCAACGATATTATCTGCGGCGGTGCTGAGCCGCTGTTCTTCCTTGATTACATTGCCTGCGGCAAAAATCACCCCGAGAAGATAGCATCCATTGTAAAAGGTATCGCGGATGGATGCAGGCAGGCCGGATGCGCACTTGTAGGCGGTGAGACCGCGGAACACCCCGGACTGATGCCGGAGGATGAATACGATCTTGCTGGGTTTGCAGTGGGGATCGTTGACAGGAAAAAGATCATAGACGGAAGCAGCCTTGCAGCAGGCGATGTTCTTGTCGGCATCGCATCAACGGGTGTTCACTCAAACGGCTTTTCGCTTGTAAGGAAAGTCTTTGATATGACTGCGGAGAGCCTTGATACATATTATGACGAGCTTGGCGCAAAACTGGGAGATACACTTCTGGCTCCGACGCGCATATATGTACCGGCACTTTCTTCGGCTTCTTCGGCAGGTGTTACGATCAAAGCCGCCAGCCATATAACCGGCGGAGGATTTTACGAGAATGTTCCGAGAATGCTTCGCGACGGCACACATGCTGTCATCAGGAAGGATTCATATGAGGTTCCT
>JAFRIL010000055.1 GCA_017432845.1 Lachnospiraceae bacterium
GAGTATGAGCAGTCCCTTAAGGATGAGTACCGCGAAGGCCAGCTGCATGATTATGTCGATAATTATATCAAGGATAATTCAACCGTTAACAAGTTCCCTAACAAGTTCTTAAAGCAGCTTGAGGCAACTACCAAATATGCGGATGTCCAGTCATATGAATACATGAACCAGATGTACAGCCAGTACGGAATGGAAGCCGGCAGCTTTGATGATTTTGTCGGAAAGACAGGAGAGGAATATGACGCCGATGTGATCGACAGGGCACAGAAGTTCGGTAAGGCGGATCTGGTGTACCAGGCTGTTCTCGAGTCCGAAGGCATCACGTTTACTCCGGAAGAGTCTGAAGCTATCGTCAGAGAGATGTATGACGATGATGAACAGACATTCAACAGTTTCATCGAGCAGTACGGAAAAGGATATACGATGAAGCAGGCTGTACAGAAGAAAGCTGTTGATATCGCACTTGAGGGTGCAACGGTCAAGTAAAGATTATTGTTTATAATACATATGAATTGAGGTAAAATAGTACAGAATGATCTGTACTATTTTGCTGTTATAAGACTATATAAAACGGAGACAGAAAATGCCGGACTATATAAAACTTCGCGATCTGGCGTCGCATCTTCAGATTAACAAAGGAGACAGGGTATACGTTACAAGTGATGTCAAAGGTCTTTTGTATGAGGCAATGCATCACGATGACGAGACTGACCTTAACATACTTATCGATGGCATGATCGACATCATCGGCAGCGAAGGATCGTTGGTGTTTCCGACATTTAACTGGAGTTTTTGCGGAGGCACGCCTTTTGATATACGGACAACGCCGGCCAAGACAGGATCTTTATGTAAGATCGCGATGGAGCGAAGTGATTTTCGAAGGACAAAGCACCCTATATATTCGTTCGCCGTGTGGGGGAAGGATGCGGATGATCTGTGCGCGATGGAGAACAAGAGCTCTTTCGGAGATGATTCTCCGTTTGCTTATATGGTTGAGCACGGCTACAGAAATCTGTTCATCGACAAGGACCTCGAGCACTCCTTTGTGTTCGTGCATTTTGCCGAGCAGTCTGTCGGAAACCTTCACAAGTCATACAGATATCTGAAGGATTTTACCGGAGAGTATACTGACGAGAACGGGGTAACTACGGTACGTACATATGATATGAACGTGAGAGCTCTTGACCGTGATGTTACGAACGTCATATATGCTTTTGAGGATGAGTTCATCGAAAAGGGCATCATGAAGAGGTTCTTCTTAAACGGCCTTGAGTTCAAGATCATCGAGCTTCGCGAGTCACATCCGATCCTCCAGGAGGATGTTCGCCATAACAGAAGCCGAAGGATCTGCAGCTATATCGGACAGGATGATCCGTACCTTGAGGAAGGAAAGGAGATGTTCGATCTTGCAAAGGAGATGTTCCCCATATGCAGGAGTATAATGGGAGACGGTGTCAGGAAGACATTTGATATCCTTCGCCGCAAGATGCCGGACATGAAACTGTTCGAAGTCCCCACAGGAACAAAAGTGTTCGACTGGACTGTCCCGAATGAATGGAACATAAGGGAAGCTTACATAGAAAACGAGAGGGGTGAGCGTATCATTGACATGAAGGTTAATAATCTTCATGTCATGGGATATTCCGTTCCGGTCGACGAGTGGATGGATCTTGAATCTCTTAAAGAGCACATATATACACTGAAGGACCAGCCCGACCTGATCCCGTACTGTACTTCCTATTATAAGGAGCGCTGGGGATTTTGCATGAGCCAGAACATGCTCGACTTGCTTCCCGAAGGAAAGTACCATGCATACATTGATTCGACGCTTGAGCCGGGCAGCCTTACTTACGGGGAACTTCTGATCCCCGGAGAGTCATCCGAGGAGATTTTCTTCAGCTCTTATATCTGCCATCCTTCGATGGCGAACAACGAGTGCTCCGGCCCCGTCGTTATGACAAAACTTGCCGAGTATATCAAGGGTATGAAGAACAGAAGGTATTCCTACAGGCTCGTCCTTCTTCCCGAGACGATAGGCGCCATCACATATCTGTCGAGGAATCTTGATGTGATGAAGAAGAACATCATCGCAGGGTTTAACGTGACGTGTGTCGGTGATGACAGGACATATTCCATAGTGCACTCGAGATATGCCAACACGCTTGCCGACAGGGTACTCATGAATGTACTTGCCGGCCAGGATCCTGATTTCTGCGAGTACTCGTATCTGGAACGCGGAAGCGATGAGAGGCAGTACCAGGCGCCCGGAGTCGATATTCCGCTCGTGTGCTTTTGCAGGTCAAAATACCATGTATTTCCCGAGTACCATACGAGCGGGGATAATCTTGATATCATCTCGCCTGACGGACTTGCGGGAAGCTATGAGGTATTGATAAAATGTGTGCAGGCGCTTGAGAGTAACAGAAAATACCGGATCAAATGCCTGTGCGAGCCGCAGCTTGGGCGCAGAGGCCTGATGCCGACCACTAGTAACAAGGAAAGTTACAAGGACACATTGATACTCAAAGATATATGCGCTTATGCGGACGGGACGAATGATATATTCGAGCTGTCCGATCATATCGGACACAGCGTAAGCGACATGCTGCCTTCCATAAAGAAGATGGTTGAGGCCGGACTCTTGGAAGCAGTAAAACAGTAAAACGGAAAGGTATAACATGACACACGAGGAAGTACTGGGTATTGTCCGCGGGATATTCCGGGACGTATTTGACGACGAGGATCTTATCGTGGAGGATTCCACCAATTCATCTGACATTGAGGACTGGGATTCGCTTGAGCATATTGCACTCGTCGTATCCATGGAAAAAGAATTCGATCTTAAGTTTGATCTGAAGGAAGTAAACAAACTGGAAAATGTAGGCCAGATGGTAGACCTTATCATCTCAAAGCTTGCATGAGAAGATGCCATGAATGATCTTTCGTATGAAGAAATAGAGGTAGGACATAAGGAAAGCTTTTCGGTCACGGTTACCGAAGAGATGATGGATAAGTTCCTCGCGATAACCGGAGACGTCAATCCTCTCCATAACGATGAGGACTATGCAAGGTCGGCTGGCCATCCGGGGCGTGTGGTCTACGGCATGCTCTCGGCCTCTCTTTTGTCGACGCTTGCCGGAGTGTATCTTCCGGGAAAGAGGAGCCTTATACATGAAGTAAAGATCAAATTTGCAAAGCCGGTTTACATCGGGGATACGCTGACGGTTGAAGGGACAGTGGAGGAAAAGCATGATGTGTATTCGCTTCTTGTGCTCAAGGTAACTGTACGCAACCAGTCAGGTGACAAGGTTTGCAGGGCGAAGATGCAGGTCGCTGTATCGTAGTCCGGCGGGCAGTAACAGAAGAAAAGGAGGGACATATGACACCACAGGAAACATTACAGGAATGGATCAGCGGATCCGACAATATTGTCTTCTTCGGAGGTGCGGGAGTTTCCACCGAGAGTGGCATCCCGGATTTTCGAAGCGTCGACGGACTGTACAATCAGAAGTATGATTATCCTCCCGAGACGATCCTTTCACATACGTTCTACAGGAGCAAGCCCGAGGAGTTCTACAGGTTTTACCGTGACAAGATGCTGTGCACGACAGCCAAGCCCAATAAAGCACATCTGAAACTGGCAGAGCTGGAGAAGGCCGGAAAGCTTAAAGCAGTCGTTACACAGAACATCGACGGCCTCCATCAGGCAGCCGGAAGCAAAGAGGTGCTCGAACTTCACGGAAGCGTCCTGCGTAATTACTGTGAGTCCTGCGGAAAATCATTTGATGTTGATTACATCATAAACAGCGAGGGTGTTCCGAAGTGTGACAAATGCGGCGGACCGATCAAGCCCGATGTTGTCCTGTATGAAGAAGGCCTTGATAATACCGTTATGAGCAAGTCGGTAAACTATATATCAAATGCCGATGTCCTCATAATCGGAGGAACGTCTCTTGCCGTATATCCCGCTGCGGGGCTCATCGATTATTACAGGGGACACAAGCTCGTTTTGATCAATAAGTCAAAAACACCGATGGATTCACGGGCGGATCTTGTCATAAATGACAGTATCGGGGAGGTTTTGGGCGCTGTTTCGGTGTGATTTTTGTAAGCCAAACCCCTTGAAAATGCGAATTGTATATGTTATTATACCAATTCGTGATACAATTTTTCCTTGCTTTCTGGTAACAGAAGGCCAAAGTCCAAAAGGAGGTACCAGGCATGAGCAATTATGAATTATGCGTTGTTCTTAATGCTAAGATCGAAGACGATGAGAGAGCAGCTGTGATCGAAAAGATCAAGAAGTACATCGATCGCTTCGGCGGTGCTGTAACAAACGTTGATGAATGGGGCAAGAAGAGACTTGCTTACGAAGTAGCCAAGATGAGAGAAGGCTTCTACTACTTCATCCGTTTTGATGCAGAGCCGTCCACACCGCTCGAGATCGAAAATCGTGTCCGCATTATGGATAACGTTCTTCGTTATCTCTGCGTTAAGGCAGAAGCGTAATAGAAAGAGAGATTACATGAATAAAGTTATTTTAGTCGGAAGACTGACCCGTGATCCCGAAGTTAGATATTCTTCAGGCGACAGCGCGATGGCTATAGCAAGGTATTCTCTTGCCGTTGACAGAAGAGGCAGAAGAGACAATGCCGGTGGCGACCAGCCCACTGCCGATTTCATCAATATCGTTGCATTCGGGCGCGACGGAGAGTTCGCAGAAAAGTATCTCAGAAAAGGAATGAGGATACTTGTAGAGGGACGTATCCAGACGGGCAGTTATACCAATAAGGAAGGTCAGAAGGTCTATACGACTGATATCGTTGTGGAGCGTCATGAGTTTGTTGAGAGTAAGAACTCATCACAGGCATCCGGCGGCGATTCGTTTATACCCGCTTCATCGGGTGCCGGACAGGATCAGGGTGATGCCGGCGACGGTTTCATGAACATTCCGGACGGAATAGACGAGGAACTTCCTTTCAATTGATCTGATCAGGAGGAAAAGTATTATGGCTTTTGGTAAACCACAGGGCGATGGTGATAGAACAGATGCTCCCGTAAGAAGGAGAAATACGATCCACAGACGCAAGAAGGTATGTGTGTTCTGCGGTAAGGACAAGACTCTGGATTACAAAGATGTTGCTACTCTTAAGAAGTATGTTTCCGAGAGAGGCAAGATCCTTCCCAGAAGGATAACGGGGAACTGTGCTAAGCATCAGAGAGCTCTTACCGTTGCGGTAAAGCGTGCCCGTCATGTTGCATTAATGCCTTATACAGCGGATTAATGCCGTAAGAAATGAATGTAAACATATGACCGTCGGTATTATGACCGGCGGTCTTTTATTTGACATTTGTTATGTGAAAAGATAAACTATTCCTTGTATGCATAATCGCTTTAAAGCGCTAAAGAATAATAAGTTGGAGGTTTTGTAATGCCGATCACGAAGCTTTTGGAAAACAATGCAGACAAATATCCTAACGATATTGCTCTTGTCGAGATAAATCCCAAGATCAAGGAAGACAGAAGGGTTACCTGGAAGGAATACGAACTCATCGAGAGCACCAAAAAGGAATCATACCGCCGCGAGATCACGTGGAGTGTTTTTGATGAGAAGGCAAACCGCTTTGCAAACTATCTTATAGGGCGCGGTATCAAAAAAGGTGAGAAGGTCGGGATCATTATGATGAACTGTCTCGAGTGGCTGCCGATATATTTCGGTGTGCTCAAGACAGGGGCTCTGGCTGTGCCTTTTAACTTCAGATACTCATCGGATGAGATCATGTACTGTGCAAAACTGTCACAGATAGATATGCTTGTGTTCGGCCCGGAGTTCATAGGGCGTATTGAGGAGATATGTGACGAGCTTTCGAAGAAAAGACTTCTTATATATGTGGGAGACAACTGCCCGACATTTGCGGATGACTACAAGGAAGCCGTGGCAAACTGCCCCAGCACCAGACCCGATATTGCGATCACGGATGACGATGAGGCGGCCATTTATTTTTCGTCGGGTACGACGGGATTTCCCAAGGCCATACTTCACAAGCACCGTTCGCTCATGCATTCCGCAGCCTGCGAACAGAATCATCACGGCCAGCAAAGAGACGATGTGTTCCTGCTGATCCCTCCGCTGTATCATACAGGTGCCAAGATGCACTGGTTCGGAAGCCTTCTGTCCGCTTCAAAAGCCGTGCTGTTGCAGGGAACCGCACCGGATCTGATACTGGATGCGGTGTCAAAAGAAAAGTGTACGATAGTCTGGCTGCTCGTTCCGTGGGCCCAGGATATTCTTGAGGCGATAGAGAGCGGCAAGGTGAACCTTTCCGATTATGAGTTGGACCAGTGGAGGCTCATGCACATCGGTGCCCAGCCTGTTCCGAGAAGTCTCATCAAAAAGTGGAAAGAGATATTCCCGAAACACCAGTACGATACGAACTACGGTCTGTCCGAATCCATCGGACCCGGCTGTGTTCATCTTGGTGTAGAGAACATAGACAAGGTTGGATATATCGGAAAGGCCGGATACGGATGGGAGACGAAGATCGTCGGTGAAGACAGACAGCCGGTTGCACAGGGCCAGGTCGGAGAGCTTGCCGTAAAAGGCCCCGGAGTCATGGAGTGCTATTACCATGATCCCAAGTCGACAAGCGAGGTGCTCGTTGACGGATGGCTGTACACGGGAGATATGGCAACCGCCGATGAGGACGGATTCATCATGCTCGTGGACCGCAAGAAGGACGTTATCATAAGCGGCGGAGAGAATATCTATCCTGTTCAGATAGAAGACTTTATCAGAACAAATGAGGCAGTGCATGATGTTGCAGTCATCGGTGTTCCCGATCACAGGCTTGGTGAAGTAAGTCTTGCGATAATCGAGCTCAAGAAAGACTATGTTGTGACCGAGGAGGAGATGAACGAATTCTGCATGGCTCTTCCGAGATATAAAAGACCCCGTAAGATCGTGTTCGCGGATATACCCCGTAACCCTACGGGTAAGATCGAGAAGCCTAAGCTTCGTGAGATCTATGGCGGAAAAGGATTGGTAGAGGCACAGAATCTGGGTTGATGATATGGGATATAACAGTTCTAAACAGGCAAGGCGCAGGAGAAAGCGCAGAAAGAGAATACTTGAAGCAGTGCTCCCGATCGCTATAGCGGTAGTTCTTATCGGACTTATCGCACTGCTGTCGTTCAAGTTCACAGACTGGTTCGATGATTTTTCATACTCGAGCAAAAAGGCCGACCTGTATGAGTATTTCGGTGTCACCGAAGAAGACGGCGATAAGGCTGTCATAGTCGAGAACGGTGAGCCGACTGCTGACCGTATCACGGTTAAGGACGGCAGATTATATGTTCCATACGAGGACGTCATAGCCAAGTATAACGACAATTTCTACTGGCAGGCATTTGACGAAAAGCTTCTGTATACCACCGGTGACGGGGTATACAGCGCAACACCCGGAGAGAATTATTATTCGCTTGAAGGAAACGGGATCCAGGCAGGGTATCCACTATGCTACATGGACGGCCAGATACTGATGGTCTGCCTTGACTATGTGAAGACTTTCACCAATTTTGAATACAGTTTGTTTGGCGGGAACAAGGAGCCGTACCGGGCCGAAGTGAAGACCGAATGGGGAACAAAGGTCGTTGCGGATGTCAATAAAGACAAGGTATGCATCAGGACCAAGGCCGACAAGGAAGGCGACGTTCTCAAGGAGCTCAGGAAAGGAAGCACGGTCGTTATAGATGACTCTGAAAATGAGAAATGGATGAAGGTGACTTCCGATGATCTTATCACCGGTTATATAGAAACAAAGCATCTCGGTGATAAATATGACAGGCCCGAGACAGCGGTGAATAATGTGGAACCGATAACCGTAACACCCGTGGCGGATTATTCGGCACCTCTTGTGCTGGCATGGCACAATGTTACCGGGGACAGTTCAATGTCATCGCTTAAGGATAACGAGAAATACCTGTCATATATCAACACGATATCGCCCACATGGTTCTCGCTTGCAGACAATGAGGGTACGATCGAATCACTTGCCTCATCTTCATATGTGGAAACATGCCATGCAAAGAATGTAAAGGTCTGGGGACTGGTAAGCAATCTGACGCATCCGGAGGTTGGCACATCGGAGGTTCTGGCTGATCCCGCAAAGAGAGCTTTTGTTACCGAGCAGCTCCTTAACTATGCGGCGCAATTCAATCTGGATGGTATCAACATTGACTTTGAATCCGTGGCTGCAGAGGATGGTCCGGCATTTGTACAGTTCGTAAGGGAATTTACGCTCAAGGCGCATGAGAAGGGATTGGTCGTTTCGGTCGATAACTATGTTCCCAAGGAATATACGAGGCACTATGACCGCCAGGAGCAGGGTATCTTTGCCGACTACGTTATCATAATGGGATACGATGAACATACGAGCAGTTCGGAGGAGGCCGGATCAGTGGCATCTCTTGATTTTGTGCTTGAAGGTATAGAAAATACCCTTAACGACGTGCCGAAGGAGAAGGTGATCAACGCTCTTCCGTTCTATACCAGAAGCTGGAAAGTGGACGAAAACGGAGTGATAGCTGATGTTCAGGCTCTCCCTATGGCAACCGCACAGTCAACTGTTGATTCAGCCGGAGTAACACCCGTGTGGGATGATGCAACCGGACAGAATTATGCCGAGTGGCAGTCGGACGGCGCGACCAATAAGATATGGCTCGAAGATGTCAAGTCGCTTCAGGCAAAGCTTGAAGTCATGAAAGCACATGATATCGGAGGAGTTGCGATCTGGCAGCTTGCCTTTTCAACTGATGAAGCATTATCCGTTGTGGACGGATATTATCCGCCGGCTGCAGCATCAGGCGGCGGGGAACAGGCCGCGGAATAAGGGCCCTTACTTTACGGTATCGGAAAACTCTATTTTGATGATAGGGCCCTTGTTGCGGCTGTTAAAAAGGTACCTGCATTATGATTTTAGGTACAGTGATACAATTAATAAGACCGCGCTTCGCGTGTGGGGATATACTTTTGCTTTTGGTTGAAAATGTAACCTTTTGAATCTTTAAAACGAACAACCTTTTTACATCATAAATCAGGGGAGTTATCGAAAGATCAATAATTTCGTCGATTTGTTCGGGGATAACCCGATTAGAAACTCCTGATATGAGCAAATCCCTGTGTTCACAGGAAATTCACTGGAAAAAATAAGACATATATCTTAAAATATAAATAAGAGATATGAATATCCTCTACCCTCCTTTCGCCACTTATTGCGAAGGAGCGGCCTCAATTTGGGATTATATCAGAGAAGGGGAGTGCAATCAACCACTACATATTGTGGTCCGACAGATTATATCCAAAAAGACTATTTGACTTTTAATAATTGCCGATATATAACATATAGATAATCCTAAACACTATCGGAAAATCAAGATGGGAGGTGAATACATGAAACTGGAACGAGTAAATGACCATCAGATACGATGCACGCTGACGAAATCCGATCTTGCCGACAGACAGCTGAAGCTGTCCGAGCTTGCATACGGGACAGAGAAGGCCAAGACGCTGTTCCGTGACATGATGCAGCAGGCCTCTTATGAACTCGGGTTTGAAGCAAATGATATCCCTCTTATGATAGAAGCCATACCTCTTTCTTCCGAGTCTATCATCCTTATCATCACAAAGGTTGAGGATCCCGACGAACTGGATACGAGGTTTGCAAACTTTGCTCCGAATATAAGGGACGAGGAAGACGATGTGATATCCGAACTTTTCAGGTCGGTGTCCGAGGAAATGCCGGAAGTTCTTGACCTGTTCAAGAAGCTTTCCCAGGAAGTATCCAAGAATCCTGAACTTCTGGAGGAAGCAAAAGAGAAGCTTATTGAGCAGGCAAATGCTGCGGGAGAGCTGTCAAGAGCGTTTGCATTTGATACTCTTGCAGAGGTCATCAAGGCAGCGGGCGTTGTGGCAAAGTTCTACAAAGGAAAGAACTCCCTGTATCATGACGAGACGGATGACTGCTACATCCTGGCGCTTTCAAAGGGCGAGCATACAACGGAAGAATTCAACAGGATATGCAATGTCCTTTCCGAATACGGATCGATGGAAAGATCCACACCGGCAACGGAAGCGTTCTTTGAGGAACACAATAACTGTATAGTTGCGGATAATGCGATCGAGACACTTCTGTCCTGACCGGTATCCGGATAATAAAAAGAGTTACGGAATGATCCGTAACTCTTTTTATGTGGGAAGATGCGGCCTTTATGCAAGAGCAGCGATCTTACCCATAAGGTCGTCGATGTTCATGCCGTGAACCATCGCTGCCTGCTCAAGGGACTCGCCATGGGATGCGGGGCATCCGAGACAATGCATTCCCATCTCCATAAGGATCGGTGCTACTTCGGGTTTATTGACGAGAATCTCGCCGATAGTCATATCTTTTGTTATCTCCATTATATCTTCCTCCGCTGTTTGCTTTGTGTATTGTTACCTGAAACGCTGTTAGGTTAGCACCCTTTAAGGCACAAGTCAAGCAGGCAAAAAGCACCTGTGATCTGTATGTTGTGGTCGCGGATGACTTATGGCACAACGTGTTGTCACGTAGTCATTTTGCCTAGAAAAATCAACGATTTGTATGAAAAAAAATACAGATATCAGCCTTGACGTGTATACAATCCTCAAACTATAATAACAATTACCAAAAGAAGAAGTCCGCTTGGCGGATTTATAAATTAATCTTACAAAATCAAAACAGGAGGCGTTGCAATGAGATCAGAATGGAATGGTTTCGTAGGCGGTAAGTGGGAAAACGAAGTTAACGTACGTGACTTCATCCAGAAGAACTATACTCCTTATGACGGAGATGATTCTTTCCTTGCAGGACCTACACAGAACACAAAAGACCTGTGGAAAATGGTACTTGACCTTCAGAAACAGGAAAGAGAGAACGGTGGTGTTCTCGACATGGATACGAAGGTTGTTTCGACCATCACTTCACACGGCCCCGGCTACCTTGACAAGAGCAAGGAGACAATCGTAGGTTTCCAGACGGATAAGCCTTTCAAGCGTTCACTTCAGCCTTACGGCGGTATCCGTATGGCAGAGAAGGCCTGCTCGGACAACGGTTACGAAGTTGATCCCGAGATCAGCGAATTCTTCTCAACACATCGTAAGACTCACAATGCCGGATGTTTTGACGCATACAATCAGGAGATGAGGGCTTGCCGTACATCTCATATAATCACAGGTCTTCCGGATGCATACGGAAGAGGACGTATCATCGGTGACTACAGAAGAGTTGCTCTTTACGGTATCGATTACCTTATAGAGGACAAGCAGGCTCAGAAGGATTCAACGGGACGTGTCATGACAGATGATGTTATCCGTCTTCGTGAAGAGCTTTCAGAGCAGATGATAGCTTTAAAGCTCATGAAGGAAATGGCTGCTTCATACGGCTGCGACATCAGCAAGCCCGCAACAAACGTTCAGGAAGCTATCCAGGCTACATACTTCGGATACCTTTGCTCGGTTAAGGAGCAGAACGGTGCAGCAATGTCTCTCGGACGTACATCAACATTCATCGACTGCTACGCAGAGCGTGACCTCAAGAACGGAACATTTACAGAGGAGCAGATCCAGGAGTTCATTGACCACTTTATCATGAAGCTTCGTTGCGTTAAGTTCGCACGTACTCCCGAGTACAACCAGATATTCGCCGGCGATCCCGTATGGGTTACCGAGTCTATCGGCGGTATCGGTGTTGACGGACGTCATATGGTTACAAAGTCTTCATTCAGATATCTTCATACACTTGAGAACCTCGGTGCAGCTCCCGAGCCCAACCTTACGGTTCTGTGGTCAACAAGACTTCCCCAGAACTTCAAGAATTTCTGTGCGAAGACATCGATCAACACATCCTCGATCCAGTACGAGAATGATGATCTTATGAGACCTGTTCACGGTGATGATTACGGTATCGCTTGCTGCGTATCTTCGATGGTAATCGGTAAGGAAATGCAGTTCTTCGGAGCTCGTGCAAACCTTGCAAAGTGCCTTCTGTACGCTCTCAACGGTGGTATCGACGAGAAGACCAAGAAGCAGGTTGGACCGAAGTATCGTCCTTACGACGGAGATGTTCTTGACTACGATAAGGTTATGGAACTCTTCCTTGACATGGTTGAGTGGCAGGCTGACGTATATGTCAACACACTTAACATCATTCACTACATGCATGACAAGTACTGCTATGAGAGAGCAGAGATGGCTCTTCATGACAGAGACGTTAAGAGATATTTCGCAACAGGTATCGCAGGTCTGTCGATCGTTGCCGATTCCTTCTCAGCTATGAAGTACGCTAAGGTTGAGTGTATCAGGGATGAGGACGGTATCATCACAGACTTCAAGATCACCGGTGACTTCCCGAAATACGGTAACGATGATGACAGAGTTGATTCTATCGCTACGGAAGTAGTTCATAAGTTCATGACAGCTATCAGACGTCATCATACATACAGGAACGGTATTCCTACAACTTCGATCCTTACCATCACTTCAAACGTTACATACGGTAAGGCAACAGGTAACACACCTGACGGACGTCGTGCAGGACAGCCTTTCGCACCCGGTGCAAATCCGATGCACGGCCGTGATACTCACGGTGCCATCGCATCACTTTCTTCAGTATCCAAGCTTCCGTTCAAGGATGCTCAGGATGGTATCTCAAATACCTTCACGATCATCCCCGGTGCTCTTGGTAAGGAAGATCAGGTATTTGCAGGTGATATAGAGTTAGATCTTAACAAATAATTCTTGCAATACAAAAGGAGGTGGCATTTATGGATCAGATCGATGATCTTGTAGCTTATCTTGACGGTTCCGTCGAGGCCGGAGTCGGACATTTGAACGTAGATGTCGATGAGGCGCAGAAAGAGATGAGAAGTACGGAAACAATGGGCTGTACCGACTGCTCAAGGACACCGCTGGCATGCAGCGTGCCCACGCTTCATCAGGGCCTGGATGACTACAGATAGGAGGGGCCCATCGAAGATGGGAAGAACCTGTCTGTATGTGGAGCCCCTATCGCCGAAGGCGATTCTTATGGGCGACACACCTACAGTATAGTTAAGAATAAAATAATAAGGAGGGAAAAATTATGGCAGCAAATCAGGCACAGGTTGATAACCTTGTTAATCTTCTGGACGGATATGCAACAAAAGGTGGACATCACCTTAACGTAAACGTTCTTAACAGAGAAACTCTTCTTGATGCTCAGAAGCATCCGGAGAACTATCCTCAGCTTACTATCCGTGTAAGCGGATATGCAGTAAACTTCATCAAGCTTACACCGGAACAGCAGGCGGATGTTATCTCAAGAACATTCCACGAATCGATCTAAGTGATATAATCATACAAGGCAGCGCGTCCTGATGCTTGCATCAAAGGACGCGGGGCTTTGGATGATGAACAGGTATGAGGAAGGAGCGATTTGTGAAACAAATCAGCGGATTCCGAATACCTGTAGGATTGCGGGAGTGCGCAGCACGGAGCAATCCGTATATCACTGAATACAACATGCAAGCCCGAACCAATGGTTTCGGGCTCGTATGCATTTACGGAGGAACATCATGACCAAAGGCCGCATACATTCTCTTGAAAGCTTCGGCACGGTTGACGGACCCGGAACCAGATACGTTGTGTTCGTTCAGGGATGCCCCATGAGATGCCTGTACTGTCACAATCCCGATACATGGGCAATGACAGGCGGGGAGGAAATGGATCCCGAATACATATTTGAACAGTATCAGCATAATGAGGCATTCTACAAGAACGGCGGAGGCATTACCGTTACCGGTGGAGAGCCGCTCATGCAGGTTGATTTTCTGATCGACCTGTTTACGATATGCAAGGAGCATAATGTGCATACGTGCATCGATTCTTCGGGCATAGCATACCGGCCGGACAACAAAGAATTCATCAGGAAGCTCGACCGGCTCATGGAGCTGACCAATCTTGTAATGCTTGATATCAAGCATATCGATCCCGAAATGCATAAAAAGATTACCGGCCAGCCGAACGACGGTATTCTGGCATTTGCGCAGTATCTGTCAGAAAAGGGAGTCGATACGTGGATCAGGCACGTTATAGTACCCGGACTTACCGATGACGACAAGTATCTGTACGATCTGGGGTATTTCATTGGCGGTCTTGGCTCGCTCAAGGCTCTTGATGCCCTTCCGTATCATACGATGGGTAAGCCCAAGTACGAGAAGCTCGGGATAGATTATCCGCTTGGCGACACGCCTCCCATGGACAAGAAGGACCTTGTTGCCAAAAAGCAGGTGATCCTTGACGGGATAAAGGCAAGAAGAGCGGATGACGGCAAAAAGTCTTAACGGACAATTTAAGATAGTTCTCGCGTCGGCGTCCCCGAGACGCGCCGAGATATTAAACCTTGCAGGGATCGAGTTCGATGTATGGCCTTCCGATAAGGAAGAGACGCCGACAAAGCCTTCCCCGTGCGAGGTGTGTATGGAGCTGGCCCGTACCAAAGCACTTGACGTGGCATCATCAATAAAGACCTACGGTCAAAATCACC
This sequence comes from Lachnospiraceae bacterium, assembly GCA_017432845.1. GTDB lineage: Bacteria > Bacillota > Clostridia > Lachnospirales > Lachnospiraceae > UBA2868. The sequence continues at coordinate 14,599 of JAFRIL010000055.1, forward strand.
CCGATGTTGCTACCGGAACGGATACTCTTGTTATCGGAGCAGATACGATCGTTGCAAAAGACGGCAACATATTCGGAAAACCAAAGGATGACGAAGATGCCGTACGGATGTTAAAAGAGCTGTCCGGCTGCATCCACAGTGTATTTACGGGAGTCTGTCTCGTATTCATGAGTGCGGATGGAAGAGCCGGAGAGCATACTTTTTACGAAGAGACAAAGGTAACCTTTTATCCGCTGGATGACGATGAGATAGAGGACTACGTTGGAAGAGAAGAGGTTACGGATAAGGCGGGTGCATATGGCATACAGGCCGGTGCGGCACCTTTCGTAAAAGGTATTGACGGTGATTTTTACAATGTTGTGGGGCTTCCGCTTTCCCGGATACTGCAGGAGATAAAGAGGCTTCTGTCTGACGGATGATATTGAGTTTTTCGGTACGATGATGTACAATATTGATCGGTGGAACGATCTTAGAATCAAAAGGAGGTAATGATCATGGCATTTGTAATCAAGGACGGATGCATCTCATGCGGAGCCTGCGCAGGACAGTGCCCTGTTGGCGCTATCAGTGAAGGCGACGGCAAGTTTGAGATCGATGAGAATACATGTGTAAGCTGTGGAGCTTGCGCTGCACAGTGCCCTGTTTCAGCCATCGAAGAGGCTTAAGGGGAACGATCATGAGAAAATGCCGACTTTCGGGTCGGCATTTTCTTTTTTTACCATTTAGGGTATAATGGACGACATGAGCAGTAAAAAGATCAGGTTTAAAGGACAGATCCGTACTTACATCATGTGGCCCGTATGGATGACGATCTTTGTCGCGGTCTTTGCGGTAGCGATGTACTTTTTGGACATCCGGGCCGGGATCGCAGCAACGGTCTTTGCTGTCATATATTCGGGGGTTGCCTATTTCCTGTACTTTCATGACAGAGGCAGGGTGATAAAGGATCTTATCTCTTTTGCCACCCAGTACGGAACCATACAGAAGCAGCTGCTTCGGGATCTGGAGATTCCATATGCACTTCTCGACGAGTCGGGCAAGATAATATGGAAGAACTCTGCATTCGAACAGGTCATGGATCTTCCCGGCAAATCGGGCAAGAACATCACTTCACTCATTCCCGAGATCACAAAGGAAAAGCTCCCGAGGATGGAGCATGAAACAGAGAGCGTCGTTTCCGTAAACGGACGTGATTTTCGCGCGAGCATGAACAAGGTGTCGATGGAAGCGCTCATGGAGGCTCCGGATGCCGTTGAGACTGTCGATTACGACAGCTATCTGATCGCGCTGTATATGTTTGACGTTACCGAGGTCAATTCGCTTGCCAGACAGATAGAAGAAGAAAAGATGGTCTGCGGCCTTATTTATATGGACAACTATGATGAGGCGCTCGAGAGTGTTGACGAAGCAAGACGTTCGCTTGTTGTAGCACTTATCGACAGACAGATAAACAAGTTTTTCTCCAAGGTTGATGCCATAGTCAAAAAGCTTGAGAAGGACAAGTTCCTCGTTGTTATGAAAAAGAAGGAACTTGATAACATTGCCGAGGCCAGATTTGCGATACTTGAGGAGGTCAAGAACGCAAATATCGGAAACGAGCTTTCATTTACGCTTTCGATCGGATTCGGTGCGGGAACCGGGTCGTTCGTTCAGAACTATGAATATGCCCGTACGGCCATAGATCTGGCACTTGGCCGCGGAGGCGACCAGGCGATCATCAAGACCGATGACGAGATCAGCTACTTTGGAGGAAAGCGCGAAGTTACCGCCAAGAACACGAGAGTCAAGGCAAGGGTCAAGGCCCATGCGCTCCGTGAGATAATAGAGAACAGTGACCACATAGTGATAATGGGACACAAGATACTCGACGTTGATGCCTTCGGCTCATCGATCGGTATATACCGCGTGGCCAAGACATTCAACAAGAAGGTCAACATAGTCGTGGATGAGGAGACCACATCCATACGTCCTATGCTTGACATGATAAAACATGACGGATCCCACGATGAGAGTATCTTTGTGAGCAAGGAAGAAGCGGTAGAGATCGCATCAAGTGCGGAATGCACACTCGTGGTCGTTGATGTAAACAGACCGAGCTTTACCGGATGTCCGCCGCTTCTGGAGCTGTGTCATCCGATAGTAGTACTCGATCACCACAGACAGGGTGCGGAGAAGATCGAGAACGCAACTCTTTCTTACATCGAGCCTTATGCATCGAGTGCATCCGAGATGGTATCGGAAGTACTGCAGTACATAAGCGATCATGTAAAACTTCTGCCGGATGAGGCTGACTGCCTGTACTCCGGTATGATGATAGATACTAACAATTTCATGACCAAGACCGGTGTGCGGACATTTGAGGCTGCAGCGTACCTGCGCAGGAACGGTGCCGATGTAACGAGAGTGCGCAAGATGTTCAGGGATGATGTCGGAGCATACAAGGCAAGAGCCGAGATAGTCGCAAACGCGGAGATATTCGACAAGTCATTCGCACTTGCGATAACCCCCGATACGGTCGTTGACAGTCCGACGATCGTCGGTGCGGAGGCTGCAAACGAGCTGCTTAACATAAACGGTATCAGGGCATCATTCGTATTTACGATGTATCAGGATGAGGTTTATATAAGTGCCCGTTCGATAGATGATGTTAACGTCCAGGTGATCATGGAAAAGCTTGGAGGTGGCGGACATATGAACGTTGCCGGAGCACAGCTTGCAGATATCACCCTGGAAGATGCAAAGGCAGCACTTATCAAAGTTGTACGTGATATGAAGGAAAAGGGAGAACTGTGATGAAGGTAATACTGCTTCAGGACGTCAAGTCTGTCGGTAAAAAAGGAGATATCGTTGACGTATCCGACGGATACGCCAAGAATTTTATATTCAAGAAAAAGCTCGGCACACCCGCCGATTCCAAAAACCTTAACGATTTGAAACTTCAGAAGGCAAATGAGGAAAAGGTTGCGGCCGAAAATCTTGAAGCCGCGAAAGAGCTTTCCGGACAGATCGCCTCAAAGATTGTTGTTGTAAGTCTTAAGGCGGGGGAAGGCGGCAAGCCTTTCGGAAGTGTTTCGAGCAAAGAGATCGCGGAGGAAGCAAAGAATCAGTTCGGCCTTGATATCGACAAGAAGAAGATCGTTCTGGCTGAGCCCATCAAAGCTTTCGGAACACACGAGGTTGCGATCAAACTTCATCCGAGTGTTACGGCCACCCTCAGGGTAAAAGTGGAGGAGTGCTGATAATGGACGAAGCCGTTATCAAAAAAATGCCTCCACATCATAAAGAGTCGGAACGCGGCGTTGTCGGAGCCATGATGCTCGACAAGGACGCAGCGATCATCGCGATCGGACAACTGACATCGGATGATTTTTACCTGAAGGAATGCGCTTATGTGTTCGATGCGATCAAATCGGTCGTGGACGAAGGCGCTGAGGTGGACCCGACGACAGTGTCGAACAGGCTCATGGAGATGAATGCGCCTGCCGAGATCGCATCCGGAGAGTATCTGCGCAATCTGTGCATGTGGGCGTCGACGTCAGCGGTCATTGAGCAGCATATTGAGATCGTCCGGAACAAGTCGCTTCTGCGCAGGATGATAAAGCTTTGTCAGGATCTTGAGAACAAATGCTATTCCGATACAGGCGAGGAGGAAGATATCCTCGAGGAAGCGGAGAAGAAAGTATTCGAGATAACGAACACACGCGTAAGCGGTGATTACGTTCCCATCAGGCAGATCGTCAAGGAAGCCGTGGAAAAGATAGGTATCGCGGCAAGGACCGATGGACCGGTGACAGGTGTCGCAACCGGCTTTACCGATCTTGATTACAAGACAGCGGGCCTGCAGCCTTCGGATCTGATATTGGTCGCGGCAAGACCGTCAATGGGCAAGACAGCGTTCGTCCTCAACATCGCACAGCATATCTGTTTCAGGGACAAGAAGCCCGCGGTCATCTTTTCACTTGAGATGTCCCGGGACCAGCTTATGAACCGTCTGCTTTCACTTGAGTCGCATGTTGATTCCAAATCCATCAGAAACGGAAATGTATCCGCCAAAGACTGGGAAGGGATAATCGAAGGCGCCAGCATTATCGGTGAATCCCGTCTCATAATAGACGACTCCCCGGGAATCACGATCGGAGAGCTGCGCTCCAAATGCCGGAAATACAAGGCGGAGAACAGGGACCTTGCGGTCATCATGATCGATTACCTGCAGCTGATGAATGGCCCCGGAAAGAGTGATTCGAGACAGCAGGAGATATCCGATATCTCGCGTGCGCTAAAATCACTTGCCAGGGAATTAAACGTTCCCGTTGTGGCGCTCTCCCAGCTGTCACGAGCCGTGGAGAAGCGTGAGGATCACCGCCCGATGCTGTCGGATCTGCGTGAATCCGGAGCTATCGAACAGGACGCAGACGTAGTCATGTTCCTCTACAGGGATGAATACTATAACAAGGATACGGATAAGAAGAATATAGCCGAGGTTATAATAGCCAAACAGAGAAACGGCCCCATCGGTACGACGGAACTGGTATGGATACCTGATCTGACAAAGTTTGCCAATATGGCAAAGAACTGACGAGGAGGGCCGAATGGACAAGCCGAAACTGTACCGCAAACGTATCATACCCGATGAGATCATTCTTCTTGATAAGGATGAGATACTCTATTCGGATGAGAGTCGCATTGTTACAAGATGGACTGCGATCAGACCCAAGAAGATACTTCATCACGGCTGTTCATGTTATTTTCTTGACGAGGGGTTCAAGGTGAGCAAGTTCTACCGCGAGGACGGAACGCTCATTTACTGGTACTGTGATATCATCAATCATTCTTTTGACCCCGTCGAGAACTCATACGTCTTCACTGACCTTCTGGCTGATGTTCTCATATATCCCGATGGCAGGGTTGAGGTTGTGGATGTCGGCGAGATAGCCGACGCACTTACCGACGGGACGCTTACGGTGGATGAGATGATACCGGCACTCAGGAGCCTTGACAAGCTGCTTGCCATCATATATTCGGGAAAGTTTTCCGAGATCCAGGATATGATTAACAAGATCGAAAAAGATGGAAATGCCTTAGAATGAACACGATATACGAAAAGGTCGATCCGCTCGATCCGGATGAAGCAGTGATGAAGAAAGCGGGAGATATCATCAGGTCCGGAGGACTGGTGGCGTTTCCGACGGAAACGGTATACGGGCTTGGAGGCGATGCACTGGATGCAGATGCTTCGGCAAAGATATACGAAGCAAAGGGACGGCCTTCGGACAATCCGCTAATCGTACACATCGCAAAGTTTGAGGATATATACCGGATAACACAGTCGGTTCCCGAAGAGGCACGTATTCTGGCCGAAAGGTTCTGGCCCGGCCCACTCACGATGATATTTAAGAAAAGCGCTATCGTACCGGATAAGACTACCGGAGGACTTGATACGGTAGCGGTCAGATTTCCGTCGCATCCCGTGGCACAAAAGTTCATAGAAGCTGCAGGAGGATATATTGCGGCGCCTTCCGCAAACATTTCCGGAAGACCGTCTCCCACAAACGGAGAACATGTCCTGGCCGATATGGATACAAGGATCGATATGATAATAGATGCGGGACCGTGTGACATAGGTCTTGAATCAACGATAATAGATCTTTCGTCGGGGCCGTGCATGATGCTCCGCCCGGGCTATGTAAATGACAGGATGCTTTCCGAAGTGATCGGAGAAGTAAAAAAGGATGAAGCCGTTTTCGGAAATTCATCCGCTGCTCCAAAGGCACCCGGAATGAAATACCGGCACTATGCGCCGAGGGGTGAGATGACGATCGTTGCGGGAAGCGGCGACAGGGTTGTTTCGTTCATCACGGATAAGATAAACCAAAGAAGTGAAGGAACAAAGATAGCGGTCCTGTCTTGTACAAAAAACGCAGACAGATACAAGGGCGCCGATCTTGTATTTGATGTGGGTGATGCGGCAAACGAGAAGCTTATCGCACAGCGTCTGTATGATACTTTAAGAAGGTGCGATGAAGAAAGCATAGATATTATCTATTCCGAGGAATTTGATACCCCCTCCCTCGGGCTTGCGATAATGAACAGGCTCATTAAGGCGGCGGGTCATAATATAATAAGAGTGTAGAGCGAAGGAGAAACGGATAATGAAGGTAGCCATAGGCGCCGACCACGGCGCATTCGACCGCAAAGCGGAGGTGATAGAACACCTTAAACAGTGCGGCCATGAAGTGAAGGATTTCGGAACGTATACACCGGACAGCTGCGACTATCCCGATATCGGAAGAAGTGTTGCAAGCGCGGTCGTATCGGGTGAGTTTGACAGAGGCATAGTGATGTGCACGACGGGAATAGGCATCTCCATAGTCGCCAACAAGATAAAGGGGATAAGGTGTGCGCTGTGCTCGGATGTTACAAGTGCAAGGCTTACGAGGATGCATAACGATGCCAACATGCTGTCGATGGGTGCAGGTATTATCGGTCCGAATCTTACGATGGACATAGTGGACACTTTCATGAACACTCCTTTTTCAAACGAGGAAAAGCATGTCCGCAGAATATCACAGATAGAATTATAGGCTAGGAATAACGGAGGGTTAGAAATGAAACAGTATCCTGGAATCGACAACATCTATGTAATGGATCATCCGCTCATTCAGCACAAGATCGGCTATATCCGCAGGACCGAGACCGGAACGAAGGATTTTCGCCAGACGATCGGAGAGATCGCGATGCTGATCTGTTATGAGGCAACACGTAATCTGGAACTTGCCGATGTTTCTATCGAAACGCCCATATGCCCGACAACGGCCAAGGAATTAAAGGGCAAAAAGATGGCCATAGTTCCGATACTGAGAGCGGGACTCGGAATGGTAGACGGTATGCTCTCGCTCATTCCCGTTGCCAAAGTGGGACACATCGGACTGTACCGCGATCCCAAAACATTAAAACCCGTGGAATACTATTGCAAGCTTCCCGAGGATTGTGCGAACAGGGAAGTGTTTGTTGTCGATCCCATGCTCGCGACCGGAGGATCTTCCAGTGCCGCGATCACGATGCTCAAGGAAAAAGGATGCAAGAACATTCATTTCATGTGCATAATAGCGGCACCCGAGGGAGTCGATCTGATGCACAAACAGCATCCCGATGTTGATGTATATATTGGCGCACTTGATGAAAGGCTTAACGATCACGGTTACATCGTTCCCGGACTGGGAGACGCGGGAGACCGTATATTCGGTACAAAGTGATGAGTGATAAGAGACAGGATTACATTTCGTGGGACGAATATTTCATGGCTGTCGCAAAGCTTGCGGGCATGAGAAGCAAAGATCCCAATACACAGGTCGGAGCATGTATAGTCAGTTCCGATAACAAGATCCTCTCGATGGGATACAACGGATTTCCGAAGGGTTGTTCGGATGATGATTTTCCGTGGGCCAGAGAGGGTGATACACTTGACACCAAATATGTGTACACGGTGCACAGCGAACTGAATGCAATACTCAATTTCCGCGGAGGCAGCCTTGAGGGCGCCAAGCTATATGTGTCGCTGTTTCCGTGCAACGAATGCGCAAAGGCGATAATCCAGAGCGGGATCAAAACGGTTATCTACGACTGCGACAAGTATTCCGGAACGGATCCGGTCATTGCGTCCAAGAAGATGTTTGATGCGGCGCATGTCAGTTACTACAGATATGAACCGACAAACAGGAAGATAGAGATCACGGTCTGATATCTGCCGTGTCTTTTGCCATATGAAAAGAAGCGTGATATATAACATAACCGCATATTGTATGTGTACCGCGCTTGCCATTTCGTTTACGGCAGATAATGCGATGACGGTAAAGGCGTCCGTCGAGACGACGTCCCAGAAGATAAAGGATGCCGAACAGCTCAAGAAGACGACGGAAGAGATGAAAGAGGCCACCGAGCAGAAAAAGGAAGGCCTCATGGATCAGAAACAGGAGCTCGAATCATATCTTACCGAGCTCAACGATAACCTGACGCATATCACGGAGAATATCGGACAGATCGAAGGACAGATCGCCGACAAGCAGGAAGAGATCGCTGTGGCGCAGGCGGAGGTTGATGCCGCACTTGCAGAGGAGCAGGAACAGTACGATCTTATGAAAAAAAGGATAAAGTTCATGTACGAGCGGGGCGAAAGATCGCTCGTAATGACTTTCTTTTCATCCAGAAGTTATGCGGATTTTCTGAACAAGGCAGAGTACACGACAAGGGTCGAAGACTATGACAGGAAGATGTACGATAATCTCATTCAGATCCGCAGCGATATAGAGTCCAAAGAAGAGAAGCTGCGCAACGAAGAGGAGCAGCTCCAGAGTCTTAAGAAGCAGGCTGAGACCGAAGAGAAGAAAGTATCAAATCTTGTTGTGTCAACAAACGGCTCAATTGCGAAGACGGACGGACAGATATCTGCGGCAGAACTTGAGACGGCCGCATACGAGGCCGAACTTGCGGCTCAGGAAGAAAATCTCGCCGCTCTGAAAAAGCAGCTTGCAGAGGAACAGGCAATGACTGCCAAGGCGGCCAAGATGTCCTGGAGAAACATTTCCGAAGTTTCATTCCAGGAAGGAGACAGGGACCTTCTTGCATGTATCATCTACTGTGAAGCGGGCAACCAGCCGTATACCGGACAGGTTGCGGTCGGAGCGGTCGTCATAAACCGTGTAAGATCGGCTGCGTTCCCCAACACCGTTTCGGGTGTAATATACCAGCCCAGACAGTTCTCACCGGTAGCATCGGGACGTCTGGCGACGAGGCTTGCGATAGGTGCATCAAGTTCGTGTTATCAGGCTGCGGATGAGGCAATGAGCGGCGCAACGCCCGTCGGAAACTGTCTTTATTTCAGGACTGTGATACCGCAGATCAACGGAACGATAATCGGGGACCACGTTTTTTACTGATGATTATGGACTTTTTGGCCGTTGAAATGTATAATTATTTAGATGCGGCCGGTATGAAAGGGTAGCGATTGAAGTATCAAAAAGAGGTATTCAGGAGTTTTTCCCTTGTTATACAGTTTGGCATCAACATGATCGTGCCGATCTGTCTGTGCACATTTGCAGGTATTTTTCTGGACAGATTTCTCGGCACCCGGTTCATCGTGATCATCATGTTTTTTGTCGGAGCACTGGCCGGCTTTCGTAACATCTTCGTGTTTGCCAGGAATATGGATTCGAAAAAGACCCATCTTGGCAGCGATAAAGACAGTGAACTGTCCGGGGACGGCAGAAAGGATATCCTTGAGGTAACCGACAGGGTATACAGGGACAGACTGAATGAAGAGACTTCTGATCATTCTCAGTAAAGACCATACCCTACACGAAATGATGATCGGCATTACAATGGCAAACATTGTTCTTGCGATCATAGCGCTGTTTGTCCCGGACAGGCGGCATGCGCTATACGCGGTAGCCGCGGGACTTGCGATCAGCCTTTTGTATGTGATACATATGGCGGTCACTTTGGACGATGCTCTTAACCTGGATGAAAAGAGCGCGGTGTCCGAAGTCAGAAAGCACATGGTCATCAGATATGTACTGACGGGTGTGGCGGTAGGAGCATTGCTTTATTTTCACATCGCAGACCCGGTCTTTCTGGTTTTGTCGGTCATAACGATAAAAGCAGGGGCATATCTCCAGCCCTTTGTACATAAACTGCTTGGCAGGAGGGATAGTAATTGAACGGAATCATATTGGCAGCCGATGTCAACTTCATGATCAAGGGAATATTCTCTTATCAGTTGTTCGGACAGACGGTGTGGATCACAACGACTCATGTGAGTCTGCTCATTGTCATTTTACTTCTGGCAGTATTTTCAATATGCGCCAACCGGGTCATCAAAAAAGCGGATCCGTACGCAAAGCCCGGAACATTCCAGAACATCGTTGAGCTTATAGTCGAGATGCTCGACAACATGATAAGCGGATGTATGGGAAAGAGCGCAAGAGCGTTTCTCGGTTATATCTCAACACTTTTCGTATTCATTCTCATAAGCAATTTCTCGGGACTTCTCGGACTTCGTCCTCCCACAGCGGACTACGGAGTTACATTCCCGCTCGGTCTTATCACATTCGGTATGATCTTCTTTAACAAGATCAAGCATCAGGGAGTCGGCGGATTCTTAAAGGGACTGTGTGATCCCTGGCCGATATGGGCGCCCATCAACATCATAGGTGATGTGGCCGTTCCGGTTTCCATTTCCCTTCGTCTGTTTGCAAACATACTGTCAGGTACCGTTATGATGTCGCTCGTTTACGGGCTGCTGAACCGGATCGCATGGGGCTGGCCCGGATTTCTGCATCTGTACTTCGACCTGTTCTCGGGTGCGATACAGACATACGTATTCTGTATGCTGACGATGACATACGTAGCGGATGCGATCGGAGATGCTGGATAGGGGGAACCTCTTTGAGACTGAGGAACCGTCCCCTTGTCTCAATCATTTGATAAATAAAGTTTTACAGAACATAAATAAACAGGAGGAATTTTTATGAACATTTCAGGACAGGAGTTTATTTTCGGTTGCTCGGCGATCGGTGCGGGACTTGCTGTTATAGCAGGTATCGGCCCCGGCGTAGGTCAGGGTATCGCTGCCGGACATGCTGCAGCTGCAGTGGGACGTAATCCCGGTGCCAAGTCAGATGTTACTTCAACGATGCTTTTGGGACAGGCCGTTGCAGAGACAACAGGTCTTTACGGACTGCTTATCGCAATGCTGTTATTATTCGTTAAGCCTTTCACATGATCTTTACGAAACACATGATTGAAAGGAGGCGAAAAGATGGAACGGCTGTTTGACCTAGATTTTCAGCTGCTGCATGATGCCGTCATAACAGCGGTCGCAGTCTTTGTTTTATTTCTTTTCATGTCCTATATGCTCTTCAAGCCGACCCGTGAGCTTTTGAAAAAGCGTCAGGAGAGGATCCAGGCGGATCTCGATTCTGCTGCGAGCGACAGGGAAGAGGCAAGCGGACTTAAGAACGAGTATGAAGCAAAGATGGCGGGAGCTCAGAAAGATGCCGATGCCGTGCTCTCGGAAGCACGTCAGAAGGCATTGAAGAATGAAGAGCAGATCATAGCCCAGGCCAAAGACGAAGCAGCGAACATCATCCGCCAGGCAAGGACCGAGGCAGAA
>JAFRIL010000056.1 GCA_017432845.1 Lachnospiraceae bacterium
ATCAAAACTAAACATGGTCACTCAGTTTCATTTTTTTGAGACAAAGGAACCGTCCCTCTGTCTCAATAATACAATAACGAGGATGATGGGGAAGAACATTCCCGCAAGCAGGCCGGCGCAGATGTTCTCGCCAAAAAGGTGGGATATGTTGCCGACCAATGCAGGACCGGCTGCGCCGCCGATGTCTCCCGCAAGGGCCAGGAATGCAAATAAAGCCGTGCCGCCGCCGGGCAGGCCCGCCGATGATATGCTGATCGATCCGGGCCACATGATCCCTACCGAGAATCCGCACAGCATGCATCCTATAAGACCCATTGCCGGCCACTGTGCAAATCCTGCCAGGATATAGCTGATAAGGCATAAGATCCCGGAGGCTATCATGAACTTCGACAGATCCACTCTTTCTCCGTATTGTCCGTACCAGGTACGGCTAAGCCCCATGAATACCGCAAACCCGCATGCACCCAAAAGATCTCCGGTTGTCTTCGATATGCCAAGAGACGACTCGGCAAAGGCCGACGCCCACTGGGCCATGGACAGCTCCGATGCTCCTGCGCATATCATAAGCACGACGAACATCCAGAATATCTTGGATCCAAGCAGCTGCCCCATCGTCATCCCGTCACCGTCATTTACGATGGGCTCGATCGGACATGTGGCAAAATTATACACATTGTACAGCGGTACGATCGCCCACAGACAGGCCATGATCCGCCAGTTAGCTACCCCAAACACAACAAAAAAGAGCGTCGATACAATGATCGTTCCGACAACTCCCCAACAGTAAAAAGAATGCAGAAGGCTCATCATACCCGCCTTATTATCAAACGGGCATGCCTCGATGATCGGGCTGCACAGCACTTCAATAAGCCCGCTGCCTATCGCATAAACGACCACGGCAAAAAGGATCCCGGCAAGCGGAGCCGGACACAGATCCGGCAAAAAAGCAAGCATCACCAGTCCCAGCCCCGAAGTTATCTGGGCAAGCACGATACATTTTCTGTATCCGATCCGGTCCACAAACCGCGCACACAGAAAATCAACTATCAACTGCGTAACATAAAAGACAAGCGGGATAAGTGCAAGATCCGCGTAAGAAATGCCATATGTTTTGTAAAAAGTCAGGAACAGTAGCGGCGCAAAGTTTGCCGATATCGCCTGTGTTACAAACCCAAGATAACACGCAAGTTTTGTTTTCTTGTAAGTACTGTGAACCACCTGCCGCTTCCCCCGGTCCGCTTCCCTGCTATCCATAAGCACTCCTTTATTTGGCCATTATAACACTATCCCATCTCCCGCGTCATGTTTAGACGAACGTCTAATGTTTTTTTTTAACATCTGTGGTATAATCCGTTCAGAAAATCACACGATAAACGTTCATCACACAGCCAAATATAACACTCGGAAGTAACAGTCAAATGTAACACTCAGAAGTAACAGTCATGATCAACACCCGAAAGGAACAGAACCAGATGAAAAAAAGACTCAGAGTATCGATCATCCTTATGCTTGCAGTTATCATATGCTCACTTGCCGGATGCGGCAGCACATCGCAGGAAAACAATCCCTCGGAAAACACAGCCGATAACGTTTCTGAAGAGACAGCCGATAACGTTTCCGAAGAGACAGCCGATAACGCTGCCGAAGAGGCTGCACCCGGGAGCGATGAAAATACTTCCAGGGATGAGTCCGCAGAAGGGGATGAGTCAAACGAAGAGTCCGGGGCGGAAGATGCTGCAGAAGATGCCGAAGACGAAGATGTCGAAGATCGCGACCCCGTAGGTACTCTCCTTGACAGTTATATGAACGATCCCGAAAAAAAGCATCTCGAATATGTAATGTACGACGTTAATGCAGACGGGATCGAAGAGATCATCTTCACCGACAAGGGACGTATCAAGGAAATATACGGTATGAGAAACAATAAGCCCAACCTCACGATCGATTGTCCCGAATCTCTCGATATGACGCTTTATCCGAAGGGGATGCTCAGGGCACAGAGCAACGAAAAATCAGACTACGGTACAAAAGATATGTGGATGCAGTATTTCCCCAAATGGGGCGATTTTCTGTCCGTATTTGAAGAGCTGAACAAAGAATACTATACCTTCTGCGCTTATAACCTTAGCGACGAAGAGATTCGGCAGATCAACAGCTCAATTGCAGATATAAACGACTATCCCGTATGGCTCTACGAGTGGTCCGACAATATCAGCAAAAAAGACTTTGAACGTCTCGTCCCGAAGGATTCTCCGGTCAAGCTTCCCGAATCATCCAGTCTCTCTGACAGGGAAGCTATAGAAGTTATCCCGGAATACCTTGAATACGTCGGGGCACCTGACGGTTACGCAAATCTGCGCACAGGCCCCGGCACAGAATACGATATCATATGCAGGATACCCAACGACGACAGTATGGAAGTTTACAGAAAAAAAGCCACCTCCGCAGACGGTAAAACCTGGCTGAAGGTGACTTACTATACTGAAGCTGATAATGAAGACGGTTATGACTGGCTGACCGGATGGATCGCCGAGTCACAGCTGCAGGAATAAAATCAGATAGATCGCCTTCTGTTGCCGAACTCAAAGTGATATGGAATATAGCGGATGTGCTGAATTCAAGAAAAGGTACCCTTTGCTGAAAATCATACAGACCTACACGCTCATGCCGCCTATGAGCATAAGGATCGCAAGTATCACGCCCACGATACAGGCAAGTATCTCAACTATTCCCAGCGCCAGGAATTTGCTTGAAGGAGCATACCCCTGTTTAACGGACCTGTCCTGATTCAGTCACAGTAGATCAGATCAAATGCGAACCCTTCGATATCAAGATTGACCGTTATCGTATCAGGCTTCAGGTCGATGTCATTAAACACCTAAACCTTCCCGTTCTTATCAAGTCCGAGTATCGCATAATTTCTTCCGGCCTTCTGATACTGCGTCGGGATCCTGAATGAAAGCGTACCCTTCTTAAGAGAATAGTCAGCCTTATCATTTACCGTCATGTTGAAGGTGAAGGCTTCCTTCCATCCCTTCGGAGTGTTCATCAAAAATGCGTGCCGCGCGATAAGGCCTTGTACCTGGGGGCCGATCCTGACATTACCGGTCAGGTTTCCGGCAAATGACATACCGATGACCGCATTCGGATCAACAGGTTTCGGAGCAGGGGCAGCCTCATCCTCATGATGATGATGATTATCATCGTCATCATCATCCTTCGGTCTCGTACGAGGTGTCGGTGTCGTAGTCGCA
>JAFRIL010000005.1 GCA_017432845.1 Lachnospiraceae bacterium
ATTGCACCCATGAACTTGGGTCCGCCCGGATCGTCGAAATAAAAGTACAGATAATCACCTGCCGCGTTAATGTAAGCCACCGGGATATCAGCGAGCTTTTCGGCGTCGTTTCCGTCCGTGGTCATACGGTAGAGGCAGTGGTTGTCCGCCAGATTGGCAAAATATATGTAGCCGTCGTTTTCACACACAAGGCCTTTGTTGTTGAGATTTCCGGAAGTGTTTCCGATCGTATCCGGGGGATTGTCGGGGATACGTGAAAGATACTGTACAAGCACGGTGCCGCCGATCACACCGGCGATCACAAGCACAGCTATGATAAGTCCCAATACTCGCTTATTCATACCATCACCTCCCATCAATCTGATTATAACATAATCAGGGGGCGAAAATCATTTTATTTCATGTTCATGGTTCCCATGACGGAGGTATCTATGTCAGATGCATCGATAAGGCAAGAGCTGTCATCCTTCTGCCCCTCGGCCGTTGAAGGGATGGTACCGTCAAGCTGTCCCTTGATGCTCTTTGCGCGAAGGCTTACGACTTCGTCAAGTGCGGAACATGCATCCGTGTATTCATCATATGTATAAAAAGCGGTCGGATCACTCTTTACAAGATCGTCGATCTGCGAGTGTATGCGCTTTGTCAGTTCCTCATATCTGCCGCCTTCAACATAGTCGACGAGCATTTGAAGATATTCATGATAGCGCTTGCTGTATTCCTCATTTTCCAGAAGCACGTCAAAGAATGAAGTCGAATCCCAGGAGTCATCAATAGGATCGTTAACTGTGGAGGTAGCCCCCTTGTTGCTCCTGTCGCCGTCATTGTTCCTGTCGCCCATGCCGCCTTTGTCGCCGCCCATTCCGCCGCCCATGCCGCCGAGGCGAGATTGTAGTCCCACGGAATTATGTTAACCTGTCCGCCATACTCATACAGGTAGTAATTATGGGCCATATTCCCGCTGAGTGAGTCGGCATTTACCGCGAATTCATGCACGGCCATGTATTTGAGGATGTTGTCGACATCCATGTATTTTTCGATGTCTTCCGTATTTCCTTCGGATATTGCCTTAAGTGCAGCTACCACACGGCGGTGGTCGGTGGAAGAGGAGTCGTTTACTGCTCCTTCCCATATACTTGAGTAACTGTCAAGATCATCGTCCGAATAGTTAAGGTCCGAGCCGCCGTTATCCCTGCCGCCGGGCCCTCCGTTACCTGGGCCTTGCATCCTGTTTTCTTTCTGAGAATCTTGACCTTCCTGCTGGCTGTTGTCTTCCTGGGACCTTGCGGGGGGCTTGCCGTCAGATTCGCCAGGAGCTTGGCCCGGCGTATGATTTTCGCCGCCAAATTCGGGAGGAGCTTGGCCGGGCATGTGATTTTCGCCCTCCTGACCGGAAGGGCGCGATGAGCCGTCCATGTTCTCGGGCTTGTAGAGCTTGCCGTCCAACGTGCCGTAGTTGCGTGTAAGGAAGCTTTCTTCCACGGCCTCAAGTGCGATGTAAAGGCCGAAATACTCGCCGTTAACGCTCAACTTTGAATAATTGTACAGGCTGGCGTCAGCCGACAGATATGCGAACATATCGTAGATGAGCGCTTCCTTCATATTAGTACTGTCAGCATAGGAATTGTTGAGGATCAGCTTATCTAGCCCGTGACACGTCTGGCCGGTCACGTATTTGTCGAACTCGATCTTGATACTGTATCTGTCTGTTGTATCATCTTTTGCGATATTTGAAAGGGATGTGTTGCCTTTTGCGCGTATGCCGACGTTGCGGAACGTCTCGCCGTTTACGATGACATCGCACCGGTAGTATTCCTCATTTGCGGCATTATCGAGAAAATCCTGCCATTCGTCTTCATCCATGATGATGTCGACGGTCATGATGCTGTCTGTATTAAACAGCACCGATTCATATTCCGTGGCTGTTTTTGCCTCGGTCTCGGAAGTATGCATTTGTGAGCCGATGATTATTGCCGCAAGAGCGACACAGATAAGGGCCGATAGTCTTTTTTTCATGCTACAAGATTATCAGTCCTTTATGAACAAAGTGTGTTCAAAGATTGTAAAAAGATTGTCCGGATGCGGTTTCTTAAGATCATGGTAAAGATCATGGAAAAATTGCTTGACCAAAGTGCCGGCTGAACATACAATAATATACGGATCTTTAATACGAATGATATTCGGACCTTTGCATATCCTGCCGTTCGGCAACGATCTCCGGAGTTTTTTCGAAAATCATGTTGACAAATTCGAACAAATGTTTTATGCTCGTATACAGAACAGATGTTCTTGTGTGGGAGCGGATATTTAGTAAAGGAGAATATTTATGGAACGCGAAGATAAGTTAAGAGCATTGGATGCCGCACTGGCGCAGATAGAGAGACAGTTCGGAAAAGGTTCTGTCATGAAGCTGGGAGATCCCGGCACCCAGATGAATGTTGAGACGATCCCCACCGGTTCGTTAAGCCTTGATATAGCACTTGGACTTGGCGGGATACCTAAGGGAAGGATCGTTGAGATATACGGACCGGAGTCGAGCGGTAAGACAACAGTAACGCTTCACATGATAGCCGAGGTACAGAAAAGGGGCGGTATCGCGGGATTTATCGATGCAGAGCATGCGCTTGACCCTGTATATGCCAAGAATATTGGTGTTGATATAGACAATCTTTACATTTCACAGCCTGACAACGGCGAGCAGGCACTTGAGATCACCGAGACGATGGTAAGATCAGGTGCCATAGACATCGTTGTCGTAGACTCGGTTGCGGCTCTTGTTCCGAAGGCCGAGATCGACGGCGAGATGGGAGATTCCCATGTGGGACTTCAGGCAAGGCTGATGTCACAGGCCCTTCGTAAGCTTACGGCCGTTATCAGCAAGAGCAACTGCACCGTGATCTTCATCAACCAGCTTCGTGAGAAGGTGGGTGTCATGTTCGGTAATCCCGAGACGACCACAGGCGGAAGAGCACTCAAGTTCTACTCGTCGGTAAGACTTGACGTACGCCGTATAGAGGCTCTCAAGCAGGCCGGAGAGGTCATCGGTAACCGTACGAGAGTCAAGGTCGTTAAGAACAAGATCGCGCCTCCTTTTAAGGAAGCCGAGTTTGATATCATGTTCGGCAAGGGTATTTCACGGGAAGGTGATCTTCTCGATCTTGCGGCCAATGCCAACATCATCGTCAAGACAGGCGCATGGTATGCATACAAGGGCCAGAAGATCGGCCAGGGTAGAGAGAACGCCAAGCAGTATCTTCTCGAGAATCCCGACATGTATTCCGAGGTTGAGAAGATAGTAAGGGATCACTACTTTGCAAAAGATGCCGGTAATGAAGAGGAGGAGAGTGCTCCTGCTCCTTCACCGAAGAAGGCGCCGGCCAAAGCGGATGATAAGGATGAGTAACGGATGGAAATGACTGTTACGGCTGTCAGCCCTTTTCGCGGGAAGGGCAGCAGGTACGCAATCTATCTGAATGACGAGTTCGCCTTTGTTTTATACAAAGGCGAACTTTCACAATACGGACTTGAAGACGGTGCGACAGTTGACGATGCCTTGTATGAGCGTATACTTGGCGAGACACTTATTCCCCGGGCCAGGAAGCGTGGGATGAATCTTCTGCAGAGCATGGACCGTACCGAGTCCGATGTGAGGGGTAAGCTTTCCGATGGCGGATATCCCCGCGAGGCCATAGATGATGCGATTGAGTATCTGAAGTCTTTTCACTATATAGATGATGACAGATACGCTTATGAATACATAAGGTTTAAGACATCTTCAATGAGCCGCAGACAGATATGTACCAAGCTTGCGTCAAAGGGGATAGATAAGGATACGATTGAGCGTTCATTCGAAGCTTACTACAGCGATAATGAATGTGACGGTGAGGATACGGAACGCGCCCTGATCGCCAGGCTGATCGCCAAGCGTTGCCCGCAGGGAGTCGATGCACTTGACTATAACGGTATTCAAAAGATTATGGCATATTTGTACGGGAAGGGTTTTTCGGTTGGCAGTATAGAAGAGTATCTCAGGTCCTGATAGGTTTACATAATATTTTTTCCGCTTGCTACCAACACATCATATTGATATGTTACTTACCCGACACCACAACAGGATGCGGTTGACTTCGAAAGAGGCTAATAATGTTGATTTTACGGTAAAAAATCGCTTTACATAATGTGATTTGAAGGGTATAATAGCGAGTGTGATTTATTTTTCATACTTACAAATATGAAATGAAGAAGAGTTGAAAGGAGTTTTTTTGTTATGAGAGACACAAAGATCATGAAGCTTTTAGCAGGTATTGCAACACTTGCGGCAGCAGCGTTTGTAGCTGTTGTTCCGGTTAAGGCAGATGCAATTTCAGATGCAACAGCATCATTTGAGAGAGAAAAGGCTTATCTTCAGTCAGTTAATCCTTCTCTTATCCCTGCAGCAGAAGCAGATTTCGCTAAAGAGATCGCTACCCTTACAGCAATCAAGAATTCAACAATAGCAGCAGCAGAGGCACTGGACGTTGCAGTTCAGGCTGATTATGCAAGAGGAGTTGCAATGCTTGAGTCTATCGAAGCTTCAACAGCAGCAGCTGCAAAGGTAAGAGACGCACAAGCAGTTGCAGGCCTTCAGAGAGGTGCTGCTTATCTTAACGATATCAACCAGAGAACCATAGCTGCTCAGAACGCAAGGAATGCCGCTATTGCAGCAGCAGCTCAGAAGGAGATCGCATATCTCAATTCTGTTAATCCTGCACTTGTTCCCGCAGCTCAGGCTGACCTTGACAAAGAGGTTGCTTGGATGGCAGGTATCGATGCAAGAACAGTTGCTTCAGCAGCAGCAAGAGATGCAGCAGCTGCAGCAGGTGCTCAGGGTGGTCTTTGGTACCTCAACTACATTAACGAGAAGACAGCAGCAGCTTGGCCTGTACTTAAGGCTCAGGGTGCAAGCGGATTCGAGAGAGGATATGCTTCTCTTCAGGCAATCCACGCTACTATCGGCGCTAAGTAATTAACTGATACATTTTATAGATCTGATTATGATCAAGACGGGAAGACAATAGGGTCTTTCCGTCTTTTTTTACAGGCATTTTACAGTTGGTTGCGGTCATATATCTGCTTGACATAACTTGACCGAGAGTTTATCATATTAATGTTGTATTATTGCAAGTACATTTATAAAAATATATCTTGTACTATGACAATTGAATAAGGAGGAAAACCGTGCCAGATTTAATTTGGATTGGTGTCGGTGTTCTTCTCATCGTGGTCGCGTTTGTTGTTGCATACAAGATCGGATACAATGCCCGCAGCAAGGCTGATGAGGGCAAGATCGGAAATGCGGAGCAGAAAGCGCGTGAGATCATTGATGATGCACTTAAGACTGCAGAGACCAAGAAGCGTGAGAGTCTGCTCGAGATCAAGGAAGAGTCGATCAAGACCAAGAATGAACTCGAGAAGGAGACTAAGGAGCGCAGAGCAGAGCTTTCGAGAAACGAGAGAAGACTTCAGCAGAAGGAAGAGAACGTTGACAAGAAGCTTGAGCAGATAGAACGTCGTGAACAGTCGCTTGCGTCAAGAGAAGATTCACTGGCCAGGAAGAAAGAAGAAGTAAACAAGCTCAATGAGCAAAGGGTACGGGAACTTGAACGGATTTCAGGTTTAACCTCTGAACAGGCAAAAGAATATCTGTTAAAGGTCGTTGAAGAAGAAGTAAAGCACGAGACCGCTGTCAAGATCAAGGAAATGGACATGCGGGTCAAGGAAGAAGCCGGCAAGAAGGCAAGAGAGTATGTGGTCGGAGCCATCCAGAGATGCGCAGTGGACCACGTTGCAGAGTCGACTATCTCAGTTGTACAGCTTCCCAGTGATGAGATGAAGGGCCGTATAATCGGTCGTGAAGGCAGAAATATCAGAACCCTTGAGACGCTTACCGGCGTTGACCTCATCGTTGACGATACTCCCGAGGCAGTTGTACTGTCCGGATTCGATCCGATCAGGAGAGAAGTTGCCAGGATCGCCCTCGAGAAGCTCATCGTGGATGGACGTATTCATCCTTCGCGTATCGAGGAGATGGTTGAGAAGGCTGAGAAGGAAGTTGAGAAAGGCATACGTGAAGCCGGAGAGGCAGCACTTCTGGAGACGGGTGTACATGGAGTACATCCCGAACTTGTAAGGTTGCTCGGACGTATGAAGTTTCGAACCAGTTACGGTCAGAACGCACTTAAGCATTCCATTGAAGTATCCCTCCTGGCAGGACTGCTCGCTCAGGAAGTCGGTGTGGATGTGCGTATGGCTAAGCGTGCAGGACTTCTGCATGATATCGGTAAAGCAGTCGATCATGAGCAGGAAGGAACACATATCCAGCTTGGTGTTGAACTTTGTAAGAAGTACAAAGAAAACGCGATCGTTATCAATTCGGTCGAATCACACCATGGAGATGTTGAACCCCAGTCACTGATCGCATGTCTGGTCCAGGCGGCTGATGCGATAAGCGCAGCACGTCCCGGTGCAAGACGAGAAACACTTGAGACATATACTAACAGATTACAGCAGCTTGAAGACATATCGAACGGCTTCAAGGGCGTAGATAAATCTTTTGCTATTCAGGCAGGTCGTGAGATCCGCGTAATGGTAGTTCCCGAACAGATCAACGATTCTGATATGGTACTATTGGCAAGGGATATCAGCAAACAGATAGAAGCTGAACTTGAGTATCCGGGCCAGATAAAGGTAAGTGTCATAAGAGAGAGTCGTGTAACGGATTACGCAAAGTAATACAAACAAAAAACTCCGGTCAATTTGACCGGAGTTTTCTTATGCTTGTTTAGTTTATCTTACATATAAGGAGCAAGTTTAACCTGAGCCTGTGCAAGATAAGCTTCCTTTGCAGCAAGGTTTGCTGTAGCAGCATCGTACTGAGCCTGTGCAGCAACGCACTCGTTTGTTACAGCATTACCCTGAAGAAGCTTGATGCTGTTGATCTGATCAAGAGCTCTCTTCTGGTCAGCCTTTGCATCGTTAACCTTCTGTGTAAGGCAAGCGATGTGGTTCTGAGCACATTCCTTGTTAACTGCAGCGATCTTGTTTTCAACAAGAGCAGTCTGAGCAGCTATAACAGCATCAGCCTTGGGACCTGTCTGTGTCTTTGCAAATTCAGCAAGTCCGGTTCTAAGCTTTGCAGTGTTGTTATTAAGAAGGGTAATAAGATAATCCGTGTTCTCTGAAGAGAAGCTTACCTCCCTTGCCATAACAGGCATAGCAAAGATCATAGTAAGGATGGCTGTTACAACCAAAAGCTTTGTGATTCTTTTCATACTGTTTGACCTCCTGTAATATAATGCATGACGGCCCGGCCGTCACATGAATTGTATATTACATTATTAGCCTTTTGATTTCAAGTCTATTTATGTGTAACTTTTCATGTGTAATTATGTTAAAATATCACTATGGACATGCGAAAGATAGTGAAAAATGCGGCGGTTTCGGCAATCGCTGCGACCCTTGTACTTATATGCGCCGGATGTGACCGGCAACCTGCAGAGCCGGCTGAGCCGGCAAAGCCTGCTCCCAAGATCAGCATCGAAGATGACAGGCCGGAAGAGCCGTCATACGAGCCGGTGATCGAGGAGACTGATCTTATCGAAGATTCGGAGGAAGCAGTGGATCCGCCTAATGTGGCGAATTCTTTTTTTGCCGAGAGAATTAACGATGAGGTATTTTCACGCATGCAGGGCAAGAGTTTCCCTGATTCCTGTACCACAAGCCGTGACGACTTACGGCTCCTTCATCTTTTGTATAAGGATATAAACAGTGATACCTGCGAAGGTGAGATGATCTGCAATGTGGCTATCGCAGACAGTCTTGTCGATATATTCAGGCAACTTTACGATAATGACTATCCTATAGAAAAGATGGTACTTATAGACGAATACGGCGGAGACGATGATGCCTCGATGGCTGATAACAACACGTCATGCTTTAACTTCCGTGAAGTATCGGGTACCGGGAAGCTTTCAAAGCATGCCTACGGCCTTGCCGTCGATCTTAATCCACGCTACAATCCGTATATTCACAAGATAAACGGCGAAACGCTAATTGAGCCCGAAAACGGTAAGGAGTACGCTGACAGATCGCTGGAATTTGACTACAAGATCGACGAGGATAACCTTGCATATAAGCTGTTTACCGGGGCCGGATTCACATGGGGAGGCTCATGGAAGAATTCGAAGGATTACCAGCATTTTCAGTACACTCCGTAGCCTGTATCACGTCAAAATTTGCAAATCCCCCTTTTTTATGATAACATTATGTAAACTACGATCGACTGGAGGCGACGCATGAACATAGTATGTCTTGACCTTGAGGGCGTTCTTGTGCCCGAAATCTGGATAGCTTTTTCAGAGGAGAGCGGTATACCGGAACTTTCAAGGACAACAAGGGATGAGCCTGATTATGATAAGCTCATGAAATGGAGGATAGGGATCCTGGCCGAACACGGACTGGGTCTTGATAAGATACAGCAGACGATCTCCAGGATCGATCCGCTTCCCGGGGCAAAGGATTTTCTCGATGAGTTAAGGTCGCTTACGCAGGTCGTGATACTCAGTGATACGTTCGAGCAGTTTGCAACACCACTAATGAAGAAGCTCGGATGGCCGACGCTTATGTGTAATACGCTTGAGGTCGGCGCAAATGGCATGATCACAGGCTATAAGATGCGTTGTGAGAAGTCGAAGCTTACGACTGTAAAGGCGCTTCAATCGATCGGATATGAAACGATCGCGGCCGGCGACAGCTTTAATGACCTTGCGATGATAGAAGCCGGGAAGACGGGATTTTTGTTCAGGACAACCGATAAGATCAGGGAGGATCACCCGCTTCTTGCGGCGTTTGAGGAGTATGACGACCTCCTTGCCGCAATAAGAAAGGCTCTGTAGAGCCCGGGAAGAACACCTATGTCAGTCAACATAGCAGTAAATGTACAAAGCAGTATTCGTATCCGCGGATCGAAGACTTTATATTTTGACCCATGGCAGATAGAGGGAGAGCCTCACGACGGTGATTACGTATTCGTGACGCATGAGCATTACGATCATTTTTCGCCCGAGGATATCATGAACGTTGCCGCGTTCGACGGCTATCTTGTGGTGCCCGAGTCAATGGCGCATCTGACGGGCGGGATAACGACCATCCCGAGCAGCCATATAGTAACGGTGCGTCCGGGGGAAAAGCGCGAGATAGCACGACTCATGGTTGAGGTATATCCGGCATACAACCAGAGCAAGCCGTTCCACAAAAAGGGAAACGGCTGGGTCGGCTATGTGGTCACGCTTGATGCCGACAGATATTATATAGCGGGAGATACCGATGCGATCCCCGAGTTAAGGGAGGTCAGATGCGATGCTGCATTCCTGCCGATAGGCGGAACATACACGATGGACGCCTCTGCCGCTGCGGGCCTTACCAAGAAGATCCACCCGAAGGTCGTGATCCCGACACACTACGGAAGCATTGTCGGAAGCCCCGTTGACGGTGACTTCTTCCAGGGACTCTTGCCCCGTGATATACGTTGTGAACTCCTGCTGTAAGAAAGACTGAGACAGGGGGACGGTTCTTCAGTCTCAATGACTTGTGAGACAGGGGGACGGTTCCTGAGTCTCAAAAAATTGAGACAAAGGAACCGTCCCCCTGTCTCAGTCTTTCACTCTCAGTCTTTCACTCAATGATTCACAATACGCAGAAATAGATCCCGAAAAACTGTAGGATCGAGCCTGCCAGAACGAACAGATGGAAAACGGAGTGCATGTACCGTTTTCCTTTTTTCTTGCCGACAGAATAGAGAACCGCACCGATGGTGTATGCCACGCCACCGCCGAGTATCCAGAGTATCGCTCCCCAGCCGATGGCTTCTATCGTAGGCTTTGCAGCAATGACGATGCACCAGCCGATAGCGATATAACATATCATTGAAAGACGCCTGTATTTATTGTGATCGATCGCCGTAAATACCGCCGCCATTATTGACATTCCCCAAACCAGACCGAACATGGTCCATGCCCAGCCGGGATGGATGCGCCTTACACCGGTGAGCATGATCACCGTGTATGATCCGCCGATAAGGTAGTAGATCGTGCAATGATCGATAACCTGCATGACTTTTTTGCCCATGTTCCGGTGAAGCCCGTGATAAACGCTGCTCATTGTATAGAGAATGATAAGTGAAGAGCCGTAGATAGAAGAGGAGACAACACCCCATGCATCGCCCTTCATCGCGCTTTTTACAACGCACAGAACGAGCGCGGCGATACCGAGCGCCCCGCCGACAATGTGGCTGACCATGTTAAATACTTCCTCACCCTTCGTATAATCGGGCAAAATCCTGTCTTTTAGTTTTGTCCTGGGCTGCCGAAGCCCCGAAGTAGCCGTACTCATATATGCTCCATCCGATAACATTATCTATATGATTGCATAAATCACCTCATCTAATATATCACATTAGATAAATGTCATCAAGCCAAACTGAGACAAAGGAACCGTCCCCCTGTCTCAATGTTTTATCTTGTGATTGGAAAGCGCATACTATATAATGTTTTGGTAAATCAAAGCGGCGAGGAGCGCGAATATTATGAAACCTTACAGCAAGATGACCAAAAACGAACTGATCGAGCTTGAGCAAAGGCTATTTCTTTCATATGAAGATATGAAGGCGAGAGGCCTTAACCTTAATATGGCAAGAGGCCTGCCCTCGGCTGAGCAGCTCGATATGGAGGCGGATTTTTTCGGAATGCTGTATCCCGACTCTTCATTCATATCCGAAGAGGGCAAGGACTGCAGGAATTACGGCGAACTTACGGGCATCCACGAAGCCAGGAGGCTCATGGGACAGATGATGGAGATTAGTGATGAGAACGTCATCGTGTTCGGCAATTCCAGCTTAAACGTAATGTACGACACTGTTGCGCGCTCTATGATCCTTGGCGTCTGCGGCAGCACGCCGTGGTGCAGGCTTGATAAGGTCAAGTTTCTCTGCCCGGTACCCGGCTATGACAGGCACTTTGCAATCACCGAACAGTTCGGGATCGAGATGATAAATATCCCCATGCTCGAGACAGGCCCCGACATGGACCTTGTTGAGCAGTATGTAAACAACGATCCTGCGGTAAAGGGTATCTGGTGCGTTCCCAAGTACAGCAATCCCGGCGGTGTCACATATTCCGACGAGACCGTAAACAGGTTTGCAAACCTTAAGCCTGCAGCGGAAGATTTCCGTATATTCTGGGATAACGCTTACTGTATCCACCACCTGTATGATGACAGGCAGGATAAGCTTATAGAGATCTTGGATGCATGCGAAAAAGCAGGCAATCCCGACATGGTATACAAGTTCTGCTCAACGAGTAAGGTCACGTTCCCCGGAAGCGGCCTTGCCGCACTTGGCGCAAGCAAGCGCAATCTTGACTATATCAAGAGCGTGATCACGATACAGACTATCGGTCCCGATAAGCTCAACCAGCTCCGTCACGTACGCTATTTCAAGGATATCGAAGGCATGAAAAATCATATGAAAAAGCATGCGGCGATCCTGCGTCCGAAGTTCGAGCTCGTACAAAAGAGGTTGTCGGAAGAACTTGACGGACTCGGGATAGGAAAGTGGTCCAATCCGGTGGGCGGATACTTCGTGTCATTCAACACGCTTCCCGGCCTTGCCAAGACCGTGGTCGGAATGTGCAAGGATGCAGGCGTTACGATGACGGGCGCCGGCGCGACATATCCTTATAAGAAGGATCCCGAGGATTCAAACATCAGGATCGCTCCGACATTTCCTCCGATCGATGAGCTTGCCAAGGCGCTTGACGTCTTCACTCTTTGCGTGAAGCTTGCAAGTGTACAAAAACTGTTAAAGGACGAAGAAGCATGAAGCCGGAACTCGAGCGGCCGGAGAGGATCGGTCGCAAACTCATACATAACGGTGCGATCGTCGACATATACCAGGATCGCATGCAGCTTCCCGACGGAAGCGAAGAAAACTTCGATTTCATAAAGCATAAGGGCGCCGCAGCTGTGATCCCGGTCCTTGATGACGGCCGGATAATCATGGTGCGCCAGTACAGAAATGCCATAGATTCATATACGCTAGAGATCCCCGCCGGCGGTCTTAACGGTGCCGATGAGCCGACAAGGACGGCAGCACACCGCGAGCTGGAGGAAGAGACCGGATATTGTGCGGATATCGAAGACGTTACATTTCTGCTAAGCCTCTATACGACGGTGGCGTTTTGCAACGAGAAGATCGACATATATGTTGCCAAAAACCTTAAAAAGACCGAGCAGCATCTCGACGATGACGAATTTATCGATGTCGAGATTTACACCCTCGATGAGCTTTGCAAAATGGTGCTTTCCGGGAAGATCGTTGATTCAAAAACCATCGCCGCACTCATGTCATATAAGTTTTCTGTCAACTTTTTATTGTAAACTTTTCACAACATCTTGTAAGGCAACATAACACGTTCATGTATATGTTGTGTCAAGACCCAAAAGTGCCACAAATGCGATAAAATCAAGGAATTTTAGCCTTGATTTTATGTAAATTTCTGCTTATAATAATACGCGTAGCGCCAATTTTGTATAATTGCAAAAGCGTAGAAAGAAGCAGATTTTTTTTATGGAACAGGCAATTCAAGGATTCATAACTTATTTACATAACGTCAAGAAAAAATCCCTGAACACTGAATTATCATATAAGCGTGATCTTAACAAGATGAAGGACTATTTTGCGCAGGAAGGCATCACCGAACTGAAAGATGTTACGGAAGATGCCCTGTCAAAGTATGTCGAATATCTTAATAACAGCGGTTTTGCTGCAGCAACGGTATCGCGTTCCGTGGCTTCCGCCAAGGCGTTTTTCCATTATTGCGCAAACGAGGGACTGATCGTCAAGGATCCTACCGGAGTGCTGAAGGCACCGAAGATCGAAAAAAAGATGCCGGAGATACTGACGATGGATGAGGTGACACGCCTTCTCGAGCAGCCCAAGGGTGACAGCCCGAAGGAGATAAGAGACAAAGCGATGCTCGAACTCCTCTATGCAACGGGAATAAGAGTATCGGAGCTTATGAATCTTGAGATCTCCGATGTAAATATGCAGATGTGCTACATCACATGCCGTGATGCATCTAAGGAGAGAGTCATTCCGTTCGGAAGAGAAGCAAAGCATGCGCTTTCTAGATATCTTGACGGCGGCAGGGAAGCGATCGTCGAGGATCAGAACTCAAAAGTCCTGTTCGCAAACTGCTCCGGCCAGAAGATGAGCCGCCAGGGATTCTGGAAGCTGATCAAGTACTACGCCAAGAAGGCGAAGATCACTGCGGATATCACACCCCACACGCTGCGACATTCGTTTGCGGCACACCTTGTGGAAAACGGTGCTGATCTTCGCGCAGTCCAGGAGATGCTCGGACACTCCGACATCTCAACCACGCAGATATACGCGACCATGAATCATAATAAAATAAGGGAAGTATATGCGAAGGCTCATCCGAGAGGATAGCTGACAGGTTTTCTTCCTATATAAATTGTGTAGTATTTATAGCCGCATTCGATGAGCATCTGCTCAATGCGGTCAAGGTTTTTGGCAAGGCTCTCTGTGGTGTGTGCATCGCTGCCTACGGTGATGAGTTCGCCGCCAAGTTCCTTATAACGAAGTATCACGTCTTTATCCGGATTGGGCACGCCCAGTCCGTTTCTGTATCCGCCCGCGTTCACCTCGAGCGCGATCCCCTTGTCGATAAGAGCACGAAGAATGGGATCTATATGATCACTGTAAGCTTTATATGAATAACACTTGTTTTTGTTAGGACCGTATCGGACTATATAATCCAGATGCCCGAACGAATCAAAATCATCAAACAGCTGTATGTCCTGAAGTGCTTCCTCAAAGTACTGTTCATATGCCTCGCGCTCGCTCCGCCCTTCATAGAATGCGGGATAGTACGGGTCGCGCCGGTCTATCGTATGCGCTGAACCGATGATATAGTCAAAATCATGTTGGTTTACATAATTCTTATTCCAGTCAACCACATGCGGCTGGAGTCCAAGCTCGATCCCGAACAGAAGGTCTATCTTTTGCGCATATTTTTCCTTCATCGCAAGGTAGCCCTCGTGATATGCCTCTGTATCAACGAAAAATCCCGGATCGCCATCCTTATCATCGGGAGATGGCGGATAGTCCTTGTCCATATGCTCCGTAAAGCACATGATCTTAAGTCCGCGCTCTATGCCGGTCTTTATCATGTCCTCCATCGGAGTATGACAGTCGCTTGAATATGAAGTATGAATGTGTGTATCCGATATCATAACAGTCCACATTATATCACCTGTTGCAAACTCTTTACAATCGGAAGAAAAAATCAGTTGTATTTTCTTATCAATGTGTGTAAAATAGACGTGCTGGCAAATAGAGCGAATACGCTTTATCACAATAATTAAATCTTCAGGAGGAATCAAAAATGGCAGTAAAAGTAGCAATTAATGGTTTTGGCCGTATCGGTCGTCTTGCATTCAGACAGATGTTCGGTGCAGATGGATTCGAGATCGTAGCTATCAACGATCTTACATCTCCCGAGATGCTTGCTCATCTTCTTAAGTATGACAGCACCCAGGGTCGTTACGCTCTCTGTGACAAGGTTACATTCGGCGAGGATTCAATCAGTGTTGACGGCAAGAAGATCACGATCTACAAAGAAGCTGATGCCAAGAACCTTCCTTGGGGCAAGCTTGGTGTAGACGTTGTTCTTGAGTGTACAGGTTTCTACACAAGCAAGGACAAGGCACAGGCACACATCGATGCGGGCGCTAAGCACGTTATCATTTCTGCTCCTGCAGGTAACGATCTTCCTACAATCGTATACAATGTTAACCATCAGTCACTTACAGCTGATGACAAGATCATCTCAGCTGCATCATGTACAACAAACTGCCTTGCTCCCATGGCTAAGGCACTTAACGACTGCGCACCTATCAAGACAGGTATTATGTGCACGATCCACGCTTACACAGGTGACCAGATGACTCTTGACGGACCTCAGAGGAAGGGTGATAAGAGACGTTCTCGTGCAGCTGCAGTTAATATCGTTCCCAACTCAACAGGTGCTGCAAAGGCTATCGGTCTTGTTATCCCTGAGCTTAACGGTAAGCTCATCGGTGCTGCACAGCGTGTTCCTACCCCTACAGGTTCAACCACGATCCTTACAGCTGTTGTTGAAGGCAACGTAACAAAAGAGCAGATCAACGATGCAATGAAGGCTGCTTCAAACGAGAGCTTCGGTTACAAC
>JAFRIL010000057.1 GCA_017432845.1 Lachnospiraceae bacterium
TATGGCTCTTTACGGATTTATCGCAGTATCCGGACTTAAGATGGTTCAGAACGTGGACCTTAACAAGAACAAGAACCTGTTTGTCGTATCGGTCATCCTGATCGCCGGCATCGGCGGACTGACACTGAACTTCGGTGCAGTCACGATAACAAGTGTTGCATGTGCCCTGATCCTTGGTATCCTTGCCAATCTTCTCCTGAAGAACGCGCCCGAGGGCGAATAAGGGATACCGGGTTGCCCATACAAATGGCCTCCCATACGGGGGGCCATTACTGTTTCATATTGACATCCCAAATCAATAAATGTATATTTATTCTCAAATAGTTCATTGATATTCCCATCTTCTATTCTTTTAAAATTCCCCAAGGTTTTACAGAAGGATATTTGAGGTAGATCGGATGATTTTTCAGACATTAAACGGCAAGTGGGTCATGAACGAAAGAGGCTCAGAGGCATTTGTTGAAGCGCAGGTGCCCGGCTCGGTCCTTTCGGCGCTCCTCGTCGGCCACAGGATGAGCGACCCGTTTTACGGCATAAATGAAGAAGAGGCAAGGCAGCTTTTCAGAAAAGATTATTTCTTTTCGACCGAATTCGAGCTGATCCCGGAACTGTTCGAACAGGAAAAGATAGTACTGTGCTGCAAAGGCATAGACACGCTGGCGAGAGTATACGTCAACAACATGCTGGTCGGCCAGACCGATAACATGCACAGGACATACAATTTCGACGTCAAGCAGTACCTGCACCTTGGTATCAACATGGTAATGGTAGAGCTGCTCTCGCCGATCAACTACATTGAGTCGCAGACAGGCTCAAGCGGCAAGACGGTCGAGTACACGCCCGGCGGATGTACGAGAGGCAACCAGTACCTCAGAAAAGCCCACTGCATGTTCGGCTGGGACTGGGGCGCAAACATTCCCGACTGCGGTATCTGGCGTAGCATCGATCTTATCGGATACAGTCTCATCAGGATCGATGATGTTCTCATAACACAAAATCACAACAAGAAGAAAGTAACTCTTGATATAGACGTCAAGGCCGAGCTCATCAGGAAGGATCATTACATCATCCAGGCCGAGCTTGTGACTCCCGACGGCAAGGTGTCCGCGATCACCGAAACGATGACGGAGCCGGAAGTGTCGCTTTCGATGGAGATAGACAATCCGAAGCTGTGGTGGCCGCACGGATTCGGCGACCAGCCGCTTTACACGGTCAGCGTTTTTGCGCTCGACATGAACGGTAATCAGTGGGATTCAAAATCATACCGCATAGGTCTTCGCACAATGTCGGTGTCTACCGACAAGGACGAGTTCGGTAAGGAATTCTGCTTCATGGTAAACAACGTCCGCATCTTCGCAATGGGCGCCAACTACATTCCGGAAGACACGATATACTCGTTCATAACGAAAGAGAAGATCGATTATTTATTAAGATCAGCCGTCAAGTGTAACTTCAACACCATAAGGGTGTGGGGCGGCGGATATTATCCTTCCGACACATTTTATGACCTGTGCGATGAATACGGCCTGATCGTATGGCAGGACATGATGTTCGCAAACAACATCTATGACCTGACGGATGCCATGGAAAAGAGCATCACGGCCGAGGCCCAGGACAATATCAGACGTATACGCCATCACGCATGCCTTGGACTTATATGCGGAAATAACGAGATGGAAAACGCATGGGTTGAATGGGATGATTTTAAAAATCATTCCGATGAGCTTCGCAAGGACTACCTGCGGATATTTGAGGATATCATACCGAACATCGCAAAAGAGCTGGCACCCCAGACGTTCTATTGGCCTTCGTCTCCTTCATCGGGAGGAAGGTTTGACAGACCCTCGGATGAGACTCGCGGCGACGTTCACTGCTGGGATGTATGGCACGGGCTTGAGGATTTTGAAAAGTACGACGAGCACGGCGGAAGGTTTATATCCGAGTTCGGGTTCCAGTCATTCCCGTCGATCAAAACTGTCAAGACATTTACCGATGAGAGCGACCGCAACATTTTCTCCAAGGTGATGGAGAGCCACCAGAAGAGTGATGACGCAAACGGCAAGCTCATATTCTATCTGTCGCACAATTTCCTGTTCCCGAAGGATTTCGAAAGCCTCCTGTATCTGACACAGATCCTCCAGGCGATCGCGATAAAGCGCGGTGTCGAGCACTGGAGAAGGATGCGCGGCAATACGATGGGAACGCTTTTCTGGCAGCTTAACGACAGCTGGCCGGTCGCATCATGGTCGAGCATAGATTATTTCGGAAGATGGAAACCTCTCCAGTATTTTTCCAAATATTTCTTTGCGCAGATCGCAGGTTCGATCAAAAGGGAAGGAAACGTCGTCAGCCCTTATATAGTAAATGAGACAAGGGACTTTGAGACAAGACGCGTCCGGATATCGCTTCAGACGATGGAATTCAGGCTGCTTCACGAGGAAGAGCGCGAGGTTGACCTTGCACCGTTTTCCGCGGTTAAGGTATGCGAGATCGATTACACCGATCTGATCGCGGGCATGGAGAATTCCGTGTTCGTCGAGGCCGAGTTCTTTGATGAGGACGGCAATATCCAGTCGACGGAAATAGATGTGTTCGTGGATTACAAATACTTAAATCTCGAGGGCTCGTCGATTTCGTACTCGGTAATAGAGCTTGCCGATGAGTACGTTATCAGGATGATGTCCGGCGGATTTGCGGCCTTTGTCGAACTCGATCTGCAGCAGGCCGACGCGATATTCTCGGACAATTATTTCCACTTAACGAGTAAGAGAGAAAAGACGGTAAGGCTCAAAAAGAGCGACATCCGTTACCTCAATCCGAACGTCTCGGAGATACAGAACAGATACGAGCTTGAACAGCAGCTCGTGATAAGGACCTTAAAGGATACATTCTGATGAACATACCGAATGACCCGGCTATGCTGCTCGGGTTCGTCAACTTAAAGCTCCGTGATTTTTACAAAAGTCTTGACGAGATGTGCGACGACATGTCGCTTGACAGGAAAGATATCGAAGAAAAGCTTGCAACCATCGGCTACGAATATAACGAGAGCACCAATTCGTTCGTGTGATCTTATAGAAGCTTTTCGAGCATGAACGCGTAGATGTCGCTTGATGAGTCGCGCCAGTGCTCGCATATGGCCCGCGCGCTGTCCTCGGTAGGCATGTTGAGCCTGATGTTCACGAGCTCGGACGTTTTCTCCCTTGCGGAAAGCTCGGCCACGTATTCGCCAGATGCGATACGGTAATAGTTCGTGACCACCGACATGCGGTTCTGTATAAGGTTTCGGTTTTCATTGAAATATGTATCGATATCGTTCTTGATACCGTCGGAAATACGGTTATGAAAGAACATAAGCGTATCCCTGCCGTTATCGGAAAGGGACAGATATGTCGAGTTGTGAGTGGAAGATGACTCGACGAACTTATCCTCGGTAAGCTCGTAGACCGCCTGCGAGAGAGTGAAATAATTGCTGTATTCCTTCTCGAGGATAAAATCATAGATCTCGGCCTTTGTCAGCGGACCGTCCACTTTATCGAGCATGTACAGTACTATGAGTTTGGTAAGGGTCAGCGGTTCTGTCATGGCTATATAATAATAAGAGCGTTACAAATTGTCAAAATCATAGGCAAAAGTTTATGACAAAAGGAGGTTTTATGACTCGCGAAAAATACGAATCGTTATCACTGCCGGCACTGAAAGACCTTGCAAAAGCGCGCGGTATCAAAGGCATCTCACTTATGAAAAAGGTTGAGATAGTCGATGCCATGTTAGCCCTTGATGCAAAGGAAGCAGCAGCGTCAAACACCAAACCGGAGGATGTCGGATCGGCTGAAGAAAAGCCGAAAAAGACACTGTCCGACGAGGATAAGAGGACGGCTGTCGGAGAGGAATCCGAGCTTTCGGACGAGAAGAAGATGCTCGATTCCGGCGAGGAAGCCCGGGGAATACTTGAGGTCATGTCCGACGGATACGGATTCATAAGGAGTGAGAACTATCTTCCCGGAGACGACGACGTATACGTTGCACCTTCGCAGATAAGGCGTTTCGGCCTTAAGACAGGTGACATCGTTGTCGGAAATACCAGGGTCAAAAATCCCAATGACAAGTTCGGAGCACTCCTGTTTGTCCGCTCGATCAACGGACTTCCGCCGCAGGAAGCGTGCCGCCGCAAGAACTTCGAGGACTTAACTCCCATATTCCCGGACGAGAAGCTTCGCCGTGAAACACCCGGAGGCAGCATCGCGATGCGCATCATGGATATGATGTGTCCTGTCGGAAAAGGGCAGAGAGGAATGATCGTGTCACCTCCCAAGGCATGTAAGACAACGCTCCTTAAGGATGTGGCCAAGTCGATCACGAAGAACAATCCCGAGATGCACCTCCTGATCCTTCTTATAGATGAGCGCCCCGAGGAAGTTACGGATATCAAGGAATCCATAGAGGGAGAACAGGTCGAGGTCATCTATTCGACATTCGACGAGCTTCCCGAACATCACAAGAGAGTATCCGAAATGGTCATAGAGCGTGCCAAGAGACTGGTAGAGCACGGCGAGGATGTTACGATACTGCTTGATTCGATCACAAGGCTTACGCGTGCATATAACCTGACCGTACAGCCGAGCGGACGTACTCTTTCGGGTGGCCTTGATCCCGCGGCTCTTCATATGCCCAAGCGTTTCTTCGGTGCAGCCCGTAACATGCGTGAAGGCGGCAGTCTTACGATACTGGCTACGGCACTTATCGATACGGGTTCCAAGATGGATGATGTCGTATACGAGGAATTCAAGGGAACCGGTAACATGGAAATGGTTCTCGACAGAAAGCTTTCGGAGAAGAGGGTATTCCCTGCGATCGATATACCCAAGTCCGGAACAAGACGTGACGATCTGCTCCTTGAGCCGTTCGAGCTTGAAGCCATCAATGTCCTGCGTAAGGCGTTTAACGGTCTCAAGCCCGAAGAGGCGGTCGAGAAGTGTCTCGATATTTTTGTAAGAACAAGGAACAATCTCGAGTTCATCGAGATGATACAGAAGATAAGGATCTGATAAAAAGAGTGTTTACTTCACAAACATAAAACCGTCAAGGTTTATATCCGTTATCTTTTCATGTTCGTCGATCGAAATGTTCGCATTTGTAATACAGATGCGGACATTTTCATTTACATCGATGATGCACATCTTCCTGCAGCTGCTGTCGAATTCGCTCTGCGTGATGATGCCGTCATCCTTCTGGATCGTAAGCTTTGCAAGTTCTGAGGCAAAGGCGGACAGATCGATCGTCTCGCCTCCGACCGAAAGCTTTGTTGTATCTACCGGCTTATCTTCAGCTGCATTATTATCCGTTATAGTGATCTGTGAAAGATGGTTGTAGCCGCTGATATCAAGGCTGTCGTTAACGCCAAGCTCATTAAGGCTTGTCTCAAACCAGCCGTATCTGCTGTGTAATGCAGTATCCTCATTATTGCTGATCCTGTTGTTGATCCTTTTGTCAGCTTCTCTGGTAAGAGATTTCATATCAGCCACTGTATCCTCGGTAAGATCCGGGAAGTAGCGTACGAGCCTGTCCCCACCGAACTCCTCATCCTTAAGGAATCCGTAGGCAGCGTTGATGCGAACATATTCTCTGTCGGGTATTGCAATGCCTGCGGAACTTTTCTTCAGATATGATGACATGCGCTGTCTGGCTACAAAGTTGGAAAGCCCTCTTCCGCTTATTCCGGGACAGAAGATACATATCGTGGTGAATGCGCAAATGATGAGAAGTATATTTTGTCCGGCGATCTCTTTTTCGGTTTTTCTGATGTAATAGTAGTAAACGATATATACGATCTCGAACAGGATGAACGCCAGACCGAAGTACCTCTTTGGTGTAAGCCCGTATTGACCGACGCGGACAAGTGCAGTGTAGCCTTGCATGATGATAAACGGAGCGAACACGAGCGGGCAGTTATAAGCGAACTTCTGCAGCAATCCCTTATTCTCGTAGGACGTTGACATATACGAGATGAACATCGATATGATAAACAGTGCCACAAGTATCTCAAATACCGAGTTGGACGGTACCGATGCGGTCACAATGAGCTTTATCATGTAGATGTATATGATGCCGAAGCCGATGAGCGTAATGACAAGAGAGATGTATCTGACGATGACTTCAATAAACAGGTTTGCCTTCTCGTTTTCGTGTGTCAGCGTATATGCGACCGCGGGCGCATAGAACAGCCCGTTGATCAGGATGAGTAACGTGACCACGTACTCAAATGCATCATCATACAGCAGCACTGTCACTATAAGCGTCAGTAAGATGACACCGAGCTGGATGATCCCGTATATAATCGAGGAAAAGAATATCTTTGAGAAGACCGACAGTATATGAGTGTTAAACTTCTGTGAGTTGTCCCGGCTGTAAGAAAAATACATCGCCATAAGTATCGCGATCGCAATAAGCCCTGCAATATACAGAACAAGTGTTGTATTTCCGGCCTTAAACCTTATGTCGGATAAAAAGTTGAAAAATGCTCTGTGGCTTTTATCGCCGACATCCGACAGGACAAGCGCAAAGAATGCCGCCACAAGAGCAAATAGGGAAAAGACGGCAATCCCCGCCTTTGTTGACCGACGCGGTCGAATGCTCTCTATACATAGCGAAAATACCGAAAAATACAGGCATGCCATACACAGGCAGAAGAACAGCTCCATGAATATCCCGGAGTCCGCAAAATCCGTTGCCAGTGTTATTAATGAATGAATGGCAAACAACACCGTTGTTACGATTATGGAAACCGCTGTAACGGGATGCGTTTTATGCAGCAGCGCCGGATACGAAAACGCCTTCTTACAAAATAACCCAAATCTTTCCATATTATCTTCCTCCAATTTCATTGAGACAAAGGAACCGTCCCTCTGTCTCAGTTTTTTGAGACAAAGGAACCGTCCCTCTGTCTCACATCTATAGATCTATCTCAAGAAGTATCGGGCAGTGATCCTGACGGGGCCCCGAATCCAGCATTTCGGATGCGGTCACCCTGTCTTTTATCCTGTCGCTTACAAGAAAATAATCTATTCTCCAGCCTGAATTGTTGA
>JAFRIL010000058.1 GCA_017432845.1 Lachnospiraceae bacterium
AGTGCTCGGACATCGACCTAAGCAGTATGGAGCTTATCATGCTCTGGGTCGCGGCACTGCTGTCGGTATCACTTAGAAGATCCGCTCCGGCCTTTTCGACGGGATCAAAACGCTCGCCTTTCGAATATATATCGACCGTAACCGAGCCGCCCAGCTTTCTGATGATCACATCGACGTGATCGGCTGCGGCGTGGCTTATTATCAGCGTCGCTGCTTCTTCTGCTGCAAGGCAGGCACGGTCTGTCTCGGCGGATTTGATACCGCATCCCGTGATTTTCGCCCGTACAAACTGCACGATGTCGGATATGCCGACTCTATCGGCGGCCACTGTTTTCTTTTCGTTGAATGTTATTGTGTTCATATGGATACCATTATAACATGAATCGGGTTTGATATTCTTCCGATCCGATGTTGATTTTATTTACGATTTGTGAGACAACAGAACCGTCCCTTTGTCTCAATTTTTTGAGACTGGGGGACGGTTCCTTTGTCTCAATGATTTTCGCGGCGAAGCGCGGGAGGATGAGTATGAAGCTTTCAGGCAGGCAGGTTGGCCGGATATTATCACTATTGATGGGAGTGTGTATGATGTTTTCGTTATTTGGATGCGGGAAGCCGTTTCAGGTGCTGGATGGCTATGGCATGGTGCACGTGCCCGCATATGTTCATATATCGCAGGACGAAGCCAAGCTTATGATGAAGGATGATGACGGGCACGTTATCGTTGATGTGCGCAGGTCTGACGAGTATGCGCAAGGTCATATCCCCGGGGCGATCCTGATCCCGAACGAGGAGATCGGAACAAAGGAGCCGGAAGAGCTTCCGGACAAATATCAGGTCATACTGGTATATTGCCGTACCGGCAGAAGAAGCAGGGAAGCGTCGCAGAAGCTGGCGGATATGGGGTACGTGAATGTGTATGAGTTCGGCGGTATAGAGGAGTGGACGGGGCAGATAGTTACGGGTGATGCAAGCAGCGATGCCGGTGCTAAAGATTCAAACGAAGAAGCGGATGATGGCATGGTACTTAAGATCAATGGTGAGGAGTATCCGGTTGAGTGGGAGGACAACGAGACAGTAGAGGCGTTAAAGGACCTGTGCCCGCTGACTGTAGAAATGTCAATGTACGGCGGATTTGAGCAGGTGGGTCCCCTGGGGAGCAGCTTGCCGAGAAATGATGAGCAGACCACAACAGACTATGGCGACATCGTGTTGTATTCCGGTGATCAGATCGTTATCTTCTACGGGTCGAATTCATGGGCGTATACGAGACTGGGACACATCCGTGCGGATAAGGCGATAATGGAAGAAGCCCTTGGAAACGGGAATGTGACGATAGAATTGGGGATACGGTAGCTCTTGTAATGGACCATATCGGATTCGAACCGACGACCTCTTCGTTGCGAACGAAGCGCGCTCCCAGCTGCGCCAATGGCCCGTGGATGATAGTATTGTACCATAAATGTATTTTTTGAGACAGGGGGACGGTTCCTTTGTCTCAAAACTGGTCGGTCGTAAGATTGGGTAATTCGGCCGTAAGGCTGTTTATGATGTTGTCGACTGCAGAGCTGTCTTTTTCGTACAGGGCGATGATGCTGAGCCTGTCGGAGTAGCGGACCGAGATATCGTGGTTGTCGAGCTTTGGTGATATGGCGTTTGACAGCTTCTTGATGTACGAGGTAAGTTCGGTGCTTTCTATTGTCTCATCGGAAGGGCCAGCAAATATCACGCGGTACGACATGCCTTTTTTCTCCATCAGCTTGATGATATAGCACAGCATCCGGATGTGCGACGGGTGTATGATTTTCGCTCCTGCGAGCAGGTCGCTTTGAAGCCTTGCTTCAAGGCGTGCGGATGCCGTGACGTTGCCGTGCGAGTCGACGGCCATTCCCTCGACGGTGTTTTCCGTAAGGTCCCCACGCTCAAGGAGCGCGGTAAACGCCTGTGCAAGCTTCGGATCAAACTGCGAACCGGAGCAGCGCAGCAGCTCGCTTCTGACTTCTTCGCCGGTCAGCCTCTTCCTGTACACGCGGTTTGATGTCATGGCATCGTAACTGTCGGCGATACACAAGATCCTGGCAACAAGCGGGATGTCTTCGCCGGCCAGGCCGTCCGGATAACCTTTCCCGTCATATCTTTCGTGATGGAACCTGATCCCGTCAAGGATGCCTTCTATTTCCTGGCCCATCGAGCTCATCAGCTCGTAACCGATCTCCGTATGACGCTTCATAAGGCTGTATTCCTCGTTGGTAAGTTTGCCGGCCTTGTTGAGGACGCTGTCCGCAACGCCGATCTTGCCGATGTCGTGAACAAGCCCGATGTAGTGTATACGTATGATGTCTTCCTCGGACAGCTCATATTCTGCTGCGACTTCTTTTGCCAGAAGATGAGCATACATACCCACCCGCTCCGAGTGGCCGCCGGTGTACTCGTCTCTGGCATCTATGGCGCCCGCTATCGTTTCTATTGTTTTGTTCATCATTGCGGTGCGCTGTCTTTCATGCTCGCGGAATTCGGCAAGTATATCGTATATCGTCTGCATGACGGTCGCTATCATAAGGCCTATAAGGCCGATGCACATGTAGCTGCCGAAGATGACGAAC
>JAFRIL010000006.1 GCA_017432845.1 Lachnospiraceae bacterium
ACTTCTTGGCCGATACCTTCTCAAGGAAATAGTCCGTGCTCATGTAGAACAGGTCCGTCCGAAGTTCGTCCATATTCTCATATGCCCGGAATATCGGCTGTGTCGAGCAGCCGAGCCTTTCCGCTAGTTTTCTTGCCGTGACCGAGGAGAAACCGTATTCTCTTGTCATCTCAAAAGCCGTGTCCGATACCCTGACCTTTGATACCTTCTCCTTTGGAGGCATTGTAAAATATCCCTGTTATATATCGACGTTATATATCTCTGTTACATATCTACGTTACACATCTTTGTTACATAACATGGTTATTCTATCCTATATTTTGAATTATGTCAACATGTTTTTGGGGAAAAAATACAAAAAAAGAGCCGGACTTTTTGTCCGGCTCTTAGGCTTTATCCTCCCTGTCTGGGCGTTATTTGAACCTGTATGTGTTGGTGTCCTCTCCCCTTGCTTCTTCAAGGGCGGATCTTGCGACACCGTAGAGTTCCTCAAATGTAATACCGTCTTCCTGGCACATGGATATACCTATCGCCGTACCGATGATATCCCTGTACTTGGCAAAATCATCACCGTTGTCCGTTATGGCGGTGATCAGCTGTGCTTTCTTCTCTATAACGGACTTGCCCGACTGCCCGCTGACATAGACCGCAAACTGATCTGCGGAAAGCCTGCAGAGTATATCCGCTTCCCTGAAGATGGATCGCAGGGCGTCGGAATAGCTCTTGATCACGGCATCGCCTTCTTCGTCGCCGTACTTCTCCTTCAGTTCATCAAAGCCTTTGAAGTATATGAGCATGAGCGCTCCCGAGCGTTCCTTTGATATCCTGTTTCCGACACTCGTGTTAAGGTACGAACGAAGGAAGAGCCCTGTAAGGGCATCCTTCTCGCTTTCGATACCTCCCTCATCATCGGAAGGTGCGAACACACTTTTAAAGCCTCCGACAGTGGCAGCCCTGTCGCTTGCCTCTTTTGTCTGCTCGATCTCGGGATCTATCGAATAACCGTCCCTGAGCATGAACACAAACACATCGGTCATCTCGGGATCGAACTGTGTACCCCGGCATCTTACAAATTCGGAAACGATCTTTTCATGACTCATTCTGGATCTGTATATCCTGTCGGAGTTCATGGCAACGTAAGCATCCGCGATCGCTATCACCCTTGCCTCCTCAGAAATGCTTGCTCCCTTTTTCTTGGCCGGATATCCGCATCCGTCCCATCTCTCGTGATGATCGCAGACCGCATCATACACACCGTCAAGTACATCCACGTCCCGAAGCATCTCGGCTCCCTTTTCGGGATGGCGTTTTACGATCTCGTACTCGGGCTCGGTCAGCCTTCCGGGCTTATGAACGATCGAGTCCGGAACAATGATCATGCCGATATCATGAAGCAGGGCGATATAGTATACGTTCCTGCATCTGTCCTTATCCCATCCGAGATTCTTTGCTATATCCTTTGCGCATACCGCAACTCTCAATGATTTTCCGGCACAGTAACTGTCGAGCGAGTCGATCGTGTTGGCGATCGTGATCACGGTGGACAATGCCATGTTGTTGAAATCGAATCCGGAATAAGTGGAAATGTCATATCCATCTCCGAGCTTTTGGCGCACTGCCTCGGTATCTTCTTTGTTTCCGTCAATGATCAGTATCTTCTTCATTTCTGCATCCCCTTCAGGTATTCCCTTATATATTGCAATACTTCCTCATATTCCGCAAGGAAGGAATCAATGTTGTCCTTAATATACTGCGCGTTGCCTTCCTTGGCGGCCAGTTCATGGCTCTTTGCCGTTGCCGCAAGAGAAGGAACACATGTGCTTGTCATGACACCCTTTACTCCGTGGGATTCCACCGCATAACGCTTGATATCTCCCTGAACGCTAAGTTCGCGAAGAAGCGGGATCTTCCTTTCGCCCTCTTTGATGACTTCCTCAAGTATCATGGCTACGGTCTCTTCCTTGTTGTCAAACCTTGCATACAGAGCAGGTATGTCGACAGGGCCCGCAGGTACATCGGGCAATACAGCCGTTGCAGCCCGTTGCTCGCCCTCTTCTGGCATTTTGATCGCAACGGCACGCTTCTTCGGCCTGTACATTACCTTGTCATCAGGCAGATATTTTCTGATCATCTTGATCAGTCTTACGGACTCAACAGGTTTGCTCAGATAATTGTCAAAGCCTTCCGCTTCATATTCCGCGCGGCTCCCCCTGATGGCATTTGCGGTCAGTATTATGACCGGAGTGGATGTGTTAAGACTTCCTTC
This sequence comes from Lachnospiraceae bacterium, assembly GCA_017432845.1. GTDB lineage: Bacteria > Bacillota > Clostridia > Lachnospirales > Lachnospiraceae > UBA2868. Next base: position 2,267 of record JAFRIL010000006.1, read on the forward strand.
GGTCGTGCGGATCAGATGCAATGTCTCAATGCCGTCCGGATGAGGCATCATATGGTCCATGAGAATGACATCATATTGATTGAGCTTGCACAGCCGCAGCGCTTCATTTCCGCCCGATGCAATGTCAAGCTTTACGCCTGTGATCTTTAAAAATTCCCTGACAACGACCTGGTTCGAAAGGTTGTCGTCAACCTCGAGGACTCTTGCCTCCGGAGCGATATAGTTATCGTCGATATCACTTAAGTCATCGTCCTCAACCGCATTACCGGAATTGTACTTACCGACCTCCGTATCCTGTGAATCGCTCTGCGGAAGGCGTACGGAAAATGTGGATCCCTTGCCGTAGATACTCTCGACATTTATCTCACCGCCCATCTTGTCCACAAGGTTCTTGACAATGGACAGTCCCAGGCCGGTACCCTGGATGCTCTGATTTTTACGAAGGTCGAGACGATGGAACGGATCGAAGATGTTCTCCATGTCCTCTTCCTTGATTCCGATACCGGTATCACTGACATAGAAGCACAGTACGTATCCCTTTTCCTGTTTGAAACATTCTCCGGAAAACGTGACTGTTCCTTCTTCCGTATACTTGACCGCGTTCGTTATCAGGTTCGTTACGATCTGAAGTATCCTCTTCTCGTCGCCGTACAGCTGCGGCGGAAGGTTTCTGGGCTTACCGATCTTGACGGCAAGATCTTTTTGCGATGCGCCTGTGCGGAGTATCTCGGCGGCGCTGTCAAACATCCGGCCGGGATCATAGTTGGCACAGACGATCTCTTCCATATCGTTGTCGATCTTGGATACATCAAGCACATCGTTGATAAGTGATAAGAGCATCGTTCCTGACTCATTTATGATGCCCGCATAATTCAATATGTCGGGATCGGTCGTCTCCTTCATGATCATCTCGTTCATGCCGAGGATGGAATTGATGGGAGTCCTGATCTCGTGGGACATACTGGCAAGAAATCTTGTCTTGGCCGCACCCTCTTCATTGGCGCGGTCGCGTTCCACGCCTATCTGGCGTATCTCATCAAGCTGCTGGACTATCGCAAAGGCAAACAGTATGTACATTCCCGCTATTATCACACCGCCCTCGACACGCTCCACGACAGTATTGATCAGAACTATCTCCACGATCGTCATGAGCATGAACGCAAGGAATCCGTATGATACGATCCTGTATTTTTTTGCTTTGCCTCTTAACACATCGGTAACGGTCAGTACGAAACACCCGAGCACGCCTATACCAAGCACGATGTCAAGCCACAGGAGGCTTTGGGAAAAATTGTATATATGGGTAAAATGCAGAACGGGAAATACGATCAGGTTCAAAAACTCTATAATCGTAAGGATCAGGTACCATTTTCTGTAACGGTATTCCTGGATTGAATTCAAATATGCGATGAACGGGAAGATTATCGACAGTGTAGTCATATATGACATGAATCCGTCTATGAACTGGGTGCGGAAGACGAACTGGAAAACAAAAGAGTCCGTGACCATCCATGACGATGCGATAAATATCCCCACCGAGATCAGGACTATCTTCATGCTCTGTTTGTAGACGGCTCTCAAGAAAAGGCCCACTATCGTTATGACAAACGAGGCCACGAGCAGTACGAGGGACATCACAAACTGAAATGCGCCGCTCTTTATCTCGAGATACCTTACAACCTCATATTCGTTGCCGACAAACGCATCGAACATCTTGCCGCCGAACATCCTGCTCATAAATGTTACCCTGATGGGCTTTCCGGCATCATCCGTACGTATCGGAACGATAAAATATGAATTCTTGGCGGGTCCTCCCAAGATCGGGGCTTCGGACATATCCCACTGCCTGACGACCCTGTCTCCTATCTCGATCTTTATATTGACTCTGTTAAGTATCGCAAATACAGACCCTTCCGGGATAACATCAGGAAGAGTGGATTCAAATACAAAAGTATCTCTTCCGTCATTATCGACCCTTGCGGGCGATGTGATCTTCTCGGGTCCCGTCAGCTGGTCGATATATGTCCAGTCCCTAATGATGGCTATATCCTGACGGGGGATAAGGACCGCCTTGTCCTTTGCCATAAAATAGTGCATGTAAACAAGAGCAGCCGCAAAGATCGTCACAGCCAGCAGATATAATATCATCAATACTCTGTCGGTCTTAGTCTTCATCACATACGGCCTCCGCCACCGTGCCTGAACACGATCAGTGAATCCCTGCTCAATATAACAGCAGCATCATCAGGAACTATATCTTTACCGTCTCTTCTGATAACAAGACACTTTACATCAAGCTTTTGCGAAAGGGAAGAGATCTTCTGCCCGACCCATTCGCTCTTTTCGCCCGCTACTATCTCGCCGAGCATTATATCGGACTCATCCACATGATGGGATGCTATGATGATCCGGTCACCCTCCATGACAGGTCCCGCATCCCTCGGAGTCAGTGTATCCTTGCCGCGAAGCACGGCCACTGTGCTAAGATCGGAAGGAAGCGGCAGATCGGATGAAGGCCGCCCGATCCATATGTGGTCTTTGACTATATCGGTCAGAACGTGTCCTACCGGCGTTTCATCACTTATCCCGGCAAGATCCTTGATCCTCGTATACTGCTCAACGAATCCCGCGCTTATGATACCGGTCGGTATCGCAACTATCCCGACGCCAAGAAAAGCGAGTATTATGCCAACGAAACGTCCCGCAGGCGTTACGGGGTAAATATCTCCGTAGCCTACTGTAAGCAGTGTCGATACGGCCCACCAGATGCCCGAAAAAGCATTTTTAAACGCTTCGGGCTGTGCCGCATGCTCGAGATCGTACATTATTATCGAAGATGCCAGAACAAGCATCAGGATGATGAAAACGGCTGACAGTATCTGATTTTTCTTCTGCTTTATGACATCAGTAATGACGTTGAAGGCGTCGTAATATCTGTTGATCCGAAAGAGCCTAAGGATCCTGACGACCCTGAGCATCCTGAAGGCAACGACACCCGCCGGGATCATTGCGGCCGGGAAGATCATTGAGATCCAGTACGGCGCAAACGACAAAAGGTCTATGATCCCGTACAGGGAAAAAGTGAATGCGAAAAGTGCCGATACAAATGTCTTCTTTTCCGGATAGGCATAGTCCGCGGTAACAAGCCGCAGGATATACTCGACCGTAAAGATGATGACCGTGATCAGCTCGATCGCACCAAGGATTGCGAGATACTTTCTTGAAGCATCAAACGTTTCGAAAAAGATTATGAAAAGGTTTGCCAGGATCGATACGGCAATGACTATATCGAAGATCCTGCTCGGAGTATCTCCGGTATAGCCGATCCTGATCACCCTGTAGATCGTCTGCCTGTTATCTTTCATCATTCAAGTTCAAAAGCGCCCGTGTACAGTCTGTAATACTGCCCCTTTGCGGCAAGCAGTTCCTCATGGTCACCGCGTTCGATGATGCGACCCTTGTCGAGAACTATTATAACATCCGAATTCTTGACAGTCGACAGTCTGTGTGCGATTACAAATGTCGTCCTGCCCTTCATGAGCGCGTCCATTCCCTTCTGCACGATAGCCTCCGTCCTTGTATCTATCGAAGATGTCGCCTCGTCAAGTATCATTACCGGAGGATCCGCAACGGCCACTCTTGCTATGGACAGCAGCTGCCTCTGTCCCTGCGAAAGATTTGCGGCATTTCCCGAGATAACGGTATCGTACCCCTTCGGGAGTCTTACGATAAAATCATGTGCCCCGGCAAGCTTTGCCGCTTTAATGCACTCCTCGTCGGAAGCAGAAAGCTTTCCGTACCGGATGTTCTCCATGACCGTTCCCGTAAACAGGTTAGTATCCTGAAGGACTATTCCCACGGCGTGGCGAAGATCGGCCTTACAGATCTTGTTAATGTTTATGCCGTCATATCTTATCTTGCCGTCCGCTATATCATAGAACCTGTTTAAAAGGTTTGTGATGGTCGTCTTGCCCGCACCCGTCGCACCGACAAACGCGACCTTCTGTCCGGGCTTGGCATATACCGATACATCAAACAATACCTGCTTTTTGCCGTCATATGAAAAATCAACTCCGTCAACAACGACATCCCCTCGAAGAGGTGTATAAGTGACGGTGCCCAGCTCCCTGTGAGGGTGCTTCCACGCCCAGAGCCTCGTGGGCTCATCAGTCTCTGTAAGCTCTCCGTTTTCCTCTTTGACGTTAACAAGGTGAACATATCCGCTGTCGGCTTCGCTTTGCTCATCCATTACACGGTATATCCTCTCGCATCCCGCAAGGCCCGCAACGACGGCGTTTATCTGCATCGATATCTGGCCTATCTGGCCGCAGAACATTCTCGTCATTCCGAGAAACGGTACAACAAGACTTATCGAAAAATCAATGCCGGATATGCTGATGTTATGAAGGCCGGATGCTATGAACACCCCGCCAAAGATCGCCACGACAACATAAAGGATGTTACCCATGTTGTTAAGGATAGGCCCTAGGATGTTCGCATATTTGTTGGCACGCGATGCCACATTGAACAGATCGGCGTTAAGCTTCTCGAATTCGTCGAAGCACTCGTCCTCATGGCAGAATACTTTTACGACCCTCGTTCCGCTTATCGTTTCCTGAATGTAACCTTCCGCTTTTCCGAGTGCCTGCTGCTGTTTGAAGAAATACTTCGCACTTCCTCCTCCGACGAACTTTGTAACAACAAACATGAGCGATACACCGAGGAGTATCACGACAGTCATGTAAAGGCTGTACCAGAGCATGATGCCTATGATCGTTATGATCATGACCGCAGTGTTGAACATCTGCGGGAAACTCTGTGATATCATCTGGCGCAGAGCATCTATATCGTTGGTGTAAAGGCTCATCGTGTCGCCCACCTGCTTGCGGTCGAAGAACCTTATAGGAAGCGTCTCCATCCTGTCAAACAGACGGCATCTCATCTTCTTGAGAGTGCCCTGCGTGATCGTTGCCATCATCTGGTTAAAAGCAATCGTCGCCGCAACCGATATGCAGTAGAAGGCGATCAGAAATCCCACAAGCCTCGTGATCTCATCCTTAACACCTGCCCAGTCGCCGCTCTTATACGAGCTTTCAATGACGGCTATGACCTTCTGCTGGAATATCGAAGGCATCGACGAGATAAGCGATGAAGTCATGATGCATAAGATGACGACCGGAAGCATCACGGGATAGAACGAGAACACATCCTTAAGCACACGCTTTACTATACCTTTTGAGAGCTTTTCTCCCGGAGCAAGCCCGGGTCCTCTCCTTCTGCCGGGTCCGTGATTACCTGCCATCTTCATCACCTCCCTCCCTTGCCTGAGAGTTCTGGGACTCATATATCTCACGATAAATAGCACTGTTATTTAACAGTTCCTCGTGCGTTCCGACATCGGATATCTTTCCGGAATCTATGACGACTATCATATCCGCATCCTGCACCGAAGCAGTCCTTTGGGCAATGATCAGCTTGGTGGTCTCGGGTATATACTCTCTCATCCCTTTTCGTATCATCGCATCGGTACGGGTGTCTACTGCACTTGTGGAATCATCGAATACTATGATCTTCGGCTTGGCAAGAAGCGCTCTTGCGATACACAGTCTCTGCTTCTGTCCTCCCG
>JAFRIL010000059.1 GCA_017432845.1 Lachnospiraceae bacterium
AATGAGCGCGACCGCCGTATGACGATCATGACAACAACATTTATCCCCTGCGGAGCCAAGGTTCCCTTCATCGCGATGATAGCCGGAGCGATATTCGGAGGCTCCGCCTGGGTATCAACATCGGCTTACTTCATCGGAATGGCAGCTATAGTCGTATCCGGTATCATGCTTAAAAAGACAAATATGTTCGCGGGCGATCCTGCACCCTTCGTTATGGAACTTCCCGCTTATCACATGCCTACACTCGGAAACGTTCTCCGCTCCATGTGGGAGCGCGGATGGTCGTTCATCAAAAAGGCGGGCACGATAATCCTCCTTTCCACCATCGTCGTATGGTTTACGAGCTATTTCGGATTTACCGCCGACGGCTTTAGAATGCTCGCCGAAGATGAACTTGATATGTCCATACTTGCAAAGATCGGTGGGGCCATCGCATGGATATTCACACCGCTCGGATGGGGCAACTGGCAGGCTGCTGTTGCTTCGATCACCGGCCTTGTTGCGAAGGAAAACATTGTCGGAACAATGGGTATCCTGTATGGCGGTGGAGAACTTACGGCATGGCAGGCCCTTGCGGCGTCATTTACAAGCATAACCGGATTCTCGTTCCTGGTGTTCAATCTCCTGTGTGCTCCGTGCTTTGCGGCGATAGGTGCGATCAAGCGTGAGATGAACAACCCCAGATGGACATGGTTTGCGATCGGGTATCAGTGTGGATTCGCATATGTGGTTGCACTTATGATCAACCAGTTCAGCGGCCTGTTTACGGGAAATGTAAGCGTGATCGGACTTCTGTTCGCAACTGCCGCGCTTGTTGCGATCATCTACATGCTGTTCTTCAAGAAGTACAAGGAAGCAGACAAGCTGACGACAAACGTCTTTAAGGAGGCATAAAATGCTCACCTTCATATCGGCCAATCTTGGAACGATATTGATATCATTATTACTGCTTGTACTGGTCTTTGCGATTGTTCGCAAGATCATTACAGATAAGAAACACGGGATCTCCTCCTGTGGCGGAAACTGCGCACATTGCAAGATGTGCGCAGCCTGCCGCAAGGGAACAGAGAATAACGTACTTACGAAGGAGGTAAGATCATGAGTTGGGGTAAACTTGGAATATTTGCACTTGGTACTTTGTTCGGACTGGAAGGGATCAAGATCCTGTCCTCAAAGGATGCAAAAAAAGTATATACACACTGTACCGCGGGAGTTCTCCGTGGTAAGGACAACGTGCTGGATCAGGTAACGATACTCCGTGAGAACTGTTCGGACATATACGAGGATGCCAAAGCCATAAACGAAGAGAAGTATGCCAAACAGGCCGATGAGGCGATCGGGGATTAAGTGGTCCGAAGAAGATGAGATATACAATAAAGCACGACGCAAACAACAGATTAAGGGTACACCTTCCAATGAGGCGGATGACTTTTGCGGAAGCGGATACCCTTGATTATTATCTTCACACGTTTGACAGTATAAGCTTTGTCAAGGTGTATGAGCGGACGGCGGATGCCGTGATAGTATACGGATGCGGCAGGGAAGAGATTATCGGGATACTGAGGGATTTTTCGTTTGAGAAGGTAAGCGTTCCTCAAAATATCCTGGAGACATCGGGGAGAGAACTTGCCGCGATGTATCATGACCGTATCGTTACATCCGTCATCGTTCACTTCGCGAGGAGGCTGTTCGTACCGTTTGCAATAAGAAGATACTGGATACTGGCCAAGACCGTCAGGTTTGTCTTAAGAGGTCTTCTTACCATCAGGAATAAGCGGCTGCAGGTCGAACTGCTTGATGCGGTCGCGATACTTGCAGCGGTTCTTTCCGGCGATTACAAGACGGCTTCATCAGTTATGTTCCTGCTGGGGATCGGCGACACTCTTGAGGAGTGGACGCATAAGCGCTCGGTTGATGATCTTGCCCGAAGGATGTCGCTTAACGTTGATAAGGTATGGCGTATCACCGGGGAAGGCGAGGAACTGACGGATGCCGGGATCATAGAGCCCGGCGACCGGGTCATTGTGCGCCTCGGAAGCATAATTCCGTTTGACGGTACAGTCGTAAAGGGCGATGCGATGGTAAACCAGGCCTCAATGACCGGAGAGGCGGCATGCGTACACAAATCCGAAGGCGCATCGGTTTATGCCGGCACGGTCCTCGAAGAGGGCGAGATAACGATAAGAGTCGCAAAAACATCCGGAAGCGGCAGATTTGACGCGATAGTCAGGATGATCGAGGAGTCGGAGAAGTTAAAATCATCCCTTGAAGGCAGAGCTGAACGCCTGGCGGACAGGCTTGTTCCGTATACTCTTGCGGCATCGGCACTTACATATATTTTGAGCCGTAATGTCACAAAGGCCGTATCCGTGCTTATGGTTGATTATTCCTGCGCGCTCAAGATGGCCATGCCGTTGTCTGTACTGTCGGCGATCAGGGAAGCTTCCGAGTACAACATAAACGTCAAAGGAGGCAAATTTCTTGAGGCCGTTGCCGAGGCGGATACGATAGTGTTTGATAAGACCGGAACACTTACCAGAGCCAATCCTCAGGTTGCAGGAGTTGTTTCATTTTGCAACGAGAGTGAGGATGAACTTCTGCGACAGGCAGCCTGCCTTGAAGAGCATTTTCCGCATTCCGTTGCAAGGGCCGTGGTGGATGCTGCTGTACAAAAAGGCCTGATGCACGATGAATTTCATACAGATGTCGAGTATATAGTCGCACACGGTATCTCAACGCATGTGGATGGGAAAAAGGCTGTTATAGGCAGCTTCCATTTTGTATTCGAAGATGAGAATGTCAGTATCCCTGAGCGTTACAGGGAAAAGTTCGATGCACTTCCCGACGAGTACTCGCACCTTTACTATGCCAAGGAAGGGGTTCTGTGCGCGTGCATTCTTATAGAAGATCCTTTAAGGCCTGAGTCAGAGGATGTGGTTAAAAAACTGAGGGAGCTGGGATTTTCGCATATCGTGATGATGACGGGAGACAGCGAAAGAACTGCATCGGCCATCGCTAAATCGGCGGGAATAGATGAGTACTATGCGGAGGTACTTCCGGAGGATAAAGCATCATATATAGAAAGGGCAAAAGCCACAGGCCACCGGGTGATCATGGTTGGCGACGGTATTAACGACTCACCTGCGCTTTCTGCATCAGATGCCGGTATAGCCATAAGCGAGGGAGCCGATATAGCCAGACAGATAGCGGATATAACGATTGGTTCCGATAAGCTTTTAAGCATTGTGGTCCTGAGAAATATCGCCACACTTCTGATGAAGAGGATACGCTTTAATTACAGGACTATCGTGGGATTTAACACGGCGCTCATAACCCTGGGGATAGCCGGGATCATGCCTCCGGCAACATCTGCGATGCTGCATAACACATCGACCGTTGCTCTCGGACTTAAGAGCATGACACATCTTCTGCCGGAGGATGAGAAAAAACACTGATGATAAACAGGAATTCGTCAAAGGACTACCTCGAGACCATACTTATCCTTCACAGAAAAAATGGCTTTGCCCGATCGATCGATATCTCAAGGGAGATGGGCGTCTCAAAGCCAAGCGTCTGCAATGCCATGAAAAAGCTCCGGGACAGGGAGCTGATATATTTCGGGGATAACGGTTATATACACCTTACCGAAGGAGGAATGTCGATCGCGCAGACTGTATATAACAAGCGCATGGTACTTGCAAAAATCCTTACCGATATCGGTGTCAGCGAAGATAAGGCATCAAGGGAGGCGGGTTATATCGAGCATGCGATCAGCGATGATACATTTAACTGTCTGAGCAGGTTTATATATAATCGCACCCATAAGTTAGCCAAGGCTAACTCAAATAAAGGAGGAAGAGATGAGTAAAAAACTAAGCAGTTTGGAAAAAGGAGCGCTTGCAAGGGTTGTAGGCGCAGAAGGCGACACTAGGTTTCTTTCCAGGATCACATCAATAGGACTGACACCGGGTTGTGTCCTCAAGGTACTCAAGAATGACAGTAAAAGACCTTTGCTTGTATATTCCAGAGACACAATGATAGCTCTCAACAAGGATGAATGTGACAACATAATCGTTGAGACGGAGGTGCCGGCATGACGGATAACAAATACGTGATAGCCCTTCTCGGGCAGCCCAACTCGGGAAAATCAACCATATTCAATGCTCTTACGGGATTAAGACAGCACGTAGGAAACTGGCCGGGCAAGACCGTCGAAAAGAAGGAAGGATCATTTGCAAGAGGCGGAAAGGAATACCTGGTCGCGGATCTTCCCGGAACATATTCACTTTCCGCCAATTCCGATGAAGAGATCATCACGAGGGACTATATAGCTTCGGGTAAGGCAGACGTGGTATGTATTCTTGCCGACAGTTCACAGCTTGAGAGAAGCCTGTATATGCTCTCCGACTATGCGGGCATAGATGTTCCGTGCTTCCTTGTTTTAAACCTCGCAGACGTTGCAGCAGATCAGGGAAAGAAGATCGATGTGAAGGCTCTTCACAAAAAGCTTTCGATACCCGTAGTTCTGCTTTCTGCAACCGATCCCAAAAACTACAATGAATTCTATTATGCACTTGATGAGGCTATTGCCAATAGGACGGTACTGAATGCAGATGCCCTTAAAGATGAATATGAAAAGATAGAAGGATTTGATGAGCTTAAGGCCCTTATTCCGGATAATGTCATGAACGGGTATTCATCATTGTGGCTTGCCTCAAAAGCTATCGAAGGTGACAGGGTAGTACGGGCAAAGATCAAGGATGCCCTGGGTGGCAAGGCGTGCGCGGAATACATGAACCTGATCGAAAAGTTTACAAAAGGCGCATTACAGACCGGAGAGAGCAAATTCAAATGGATAGACTATCTTCTTGACGGAGTCGTGAACAAAGTTGAAACAAAGCCCGTGTTCGGAAAGTTCGATAAAGCGATCACGAGCAGAAGATGGGGCAAGATCATAGTCATTCTTGTGGTGATCGGCGGCCTTATCGGATCGTTTATCCCGGCACTTCCGCTTATGGGTGTCGGAATGGGAATATCCGCCGCCGGTGCTGCGATTTCTTCGGCAATGACCGAGGCAGGATGTCCGGGACTTCTTACCGGAATAGTATGCAACGTCCTTATTCAGTCGCTTGCGTTTATAGTGCAGATGCTCGGATTTGTATTCGGAGTAACGCTTGTGTTCGGAATGCTGGAAGAGATCGGCGTTATGGCAAGGAT
>JAFRIL010000060.1 GCA_017432845.1 Lachnospiraceae bacterium
GGTCGAATCCTCCGGCGGTGTCCGAAATCCCACATAGAATACTTTGTTATCATCGTCGTTTTCTATGCACAGCACCCTCGCTCCTGTCTTCTTATGCCTGAAAAGGTAGCCTTCGCTTCTGATATCTTTTATTTCGGTCTTCTCGACCAGCTCGTAGGCCAAGATCTGATTAGTATCCATTACTTCCTCCTACACGATATGCTTATGTGTAAATAAATGCTCATTACAGTATTCGTAGTTTCCGTTACACTTTGAACAGAACCGAAACTCCAGATCGTCACCGTCTTTTTCGGTTCTGCCGCATATCGCACATTTATGCTTTGTGATAACACCCCCCGCGGATCCGTGCGAAGAAGTTCCGGCTCCGTATGCGCCCTGCGCCGTTGCCTTTTTATATGCACGTCTTCGGTACATTTCCTTAGGGGAGACGCTCTTGTAATTTCTGGTCCCGAAGAAGAATACAAGGAAATTGAGCAGGCTCATTACGATGGCTATCCTTCCGGCCATGCCTATCATCGGATCAAAGAAGAACTGATATCCGAGAAGGATCACATCGATATATGCCAGCCACTTTACCTTGACAGGTATCACGAAGAAAAGCAGCACCTGGATGTTCGGGTATGTCGCCGCAAAGGCCAGAAATATGGAAAGGTTGATATAATACGTTGAAAATCCCCTGCTGATGGCCGTACCCATTTCTATGGGAATTCCGCCGTTAAGGGTAGAGATCGCATACAGTCCGAATGCTCCGATGATAGTGAAAAGTATCCCCGAAAAAATATAAACGTTATACCGGAACACTCCCCATGTCCTCTCAAGCGCTGTTCCGAGCTGATAATAGAAATACAGCATGATAATGGTGAACAGGCTGATCGAACTGGGCGGTACGAATATCCATGTCAATATCCTCCAGACCTGGCCCTTAAGGAAAAAATAGGGATTCAGGCTGAATATGTCCATCATACCTGTAAGTGAGAGAACATAGCCGATGACGTATGCAATGATAAGATATAAAGAAAGGTTCGAGATCGCGTATTTTCCGATCTTTCTCTCCAGTTTATTCAGCAGTTTTATCATATAAACCTCAACTCTTTACATAATCCGAGATATTATACCATTTTGGACTTTACTTGTAAATGAAACGGATTCGCATTATAATAAGAACTCAGTGTTTAAGGAAACGGGACAGAAAATGCAGGACAGATCGTACAGGCTCGGGATCGACATAGGTTCAACAACCGTTAAGATCGCGATACTTGATGAAAAAGGCCAACTTCAGTTTGCCGATTACAGACGGCACTTCGCCGATATACAAAATACGCTTCGCTCACTCCTTACGGCTGCAAAGGAAAAGCTCGGGGATGTGATGCTGTATCCTATCATTACCGGCAGCGGCGGACTCACCCTTGCCAATCACATGAAGATTCCCTTTGTACAGGAAGTCATATGTGTTTCGACCGCACTCTCGATCATCGCGCCCGAAACAGACGTTGCCATTGAACTTGGCGGTGAAGATGCCAAGATAATCTATTTTGAAGACGGTAACATAGAACAGCGCATGAACGGGATATGTGCCGGAGGAACAGGTTCATTCATCGACCAGATGGCTTCTCTGCTCATGACTGACGGCGCCGGACTTAACGAATATGCAAAGGATTACCACAGTCTGTATACAATAGCTGCCAGATGCGGTGTATTTGCCAAGTCGGATATCCAGCCCCTCATCAATGACGGGGCAACCAAGGAAGATCTGGCTGCTTCCATTTTCCAGGCCGTAGTCAACCAGACCATATCCGGTCTTGCATGCGGTAAGCCTATCCGCGGTCACGTGGCGTTTCTCGGTGGCCCTCTTCACTTTCTGTCCGAGCTTACGAACGCGTTTATCCGTACGTTAAAGCTCGACAGTGATCATACGTTCATACCCGAGAACTCGCATCTTTTTGCCGCCATGGGGGCAGCGTTCAACTATAAGGAGGATCATATCGTATCGATTGATTCTCTGATAAATCTTTTGGTAAACAGGATCCATATGGATTTTGAAGTCGCACGTATGGAGCCTCTGTTTGAAAGTCGCGAAGAATACGATGCTTTTACCGAGCGGCACTGCCGCGCCAAGGTCATAAAAGCAGATCTTTCCGCTTATCACGATATATGTTTCCTCGGTATAGACGCCGGTTCTACTACTACCAAGGCAGCTCTTATAGACAAGGACGGCAACCTCCTGTATTCGTTCTATGACAACAATAACGGAAGTCCTCTTGCCACATCGATCCGTGCACTTACCGAGATCTACTCGCTCCTTCCGAAGGGTGCCACTATCGCTCACAGCTGTTCAACGGGATACGGAGAAGCACTTATCAAATCCGCTCTCATGCTGGACGACGGCGAGGTTGAGACGATCTCGCACTACTATGCCGCATCGCATTTTGAACCCGATGTGGACTGCATCCTCGATATCGGAGGACAGGACATGAAATGCATCCGCATCAAAAATCACGCGGTTGATAACGTCCTTCTGAACGAAGCATGTTCAAGCGGATGCGGTTCATTTATTGAAACATTCGCCAGAAGCCTTGACTATACAGTATCCGATTTTGCCGATGAGGCACTGTTTGCAAAGCATCCGATAGATCTTGGGACAAGATGTACGGTATTCATGAATTCCAAGGTCAAGCAGGCCCAGAAGGAAGGCGCCGACGTTGCCGATATATCTGCAGGTCTTGCATACTCCGTTATCAAGAATGCTCTGTTCAAAGTAATAAAAGTCAGCGATGCAACAACACTCGGAAAAAAGATAGTCGTTCAGGGCGGTACTTTTTATAATGATGCGGTCCTGCGTTCTCTTGAAAAGATCGCAAACGTTGACGTCATAAGGCCCGATATCGCCGGTATCATGGGCGCATTCGGTGCCGCTCTTATTGCAAGGGAACGGTATGAGGAGGATCAGAACTCTTCAATTCTGACCTTTGAGCAGTTAAAAGCTTTCACATATGAGACATCAATGGCAAAGTGCAAGGGATGTACCAACAGCTGCCGTCTTACGATAAACAAGTTCTCCGGCGGACGGCAGTTCATCTCCGGAAACAGATGTGAACGCGGTATCGGCAAGGTCAAGAACGAGGAAAACCTTCCCAACCTTTACGAATACAAGCTTCACCGTCTCTTCGACTACGAAAGCCTTGATATTACCGAGGCAAAGCGCGGACTCATCGGTATACCGAGAGTCCTCAATATGTACGAAAACTATCCGTTCTGGTTCACATTCCTGACAAAGCTCGGATACAGCGTTGTCTTATCTCCGATCAGTTCCCATAAGATATATGAGATGGGAATAGAATCCATACCGAGCGAGAGCGAATGCTATCCGGCAAAACTTGCTCACGGACACATCATGTGGCTGATCAAAAAGGGCGTACCGCTCATATTCTACCCGAGCGTGTTCTATGAGAGGAACGAATTCCCCAAGGCAAGCAACCATTACAACTGCCCGATCGTAACTTCATACAGTGAGAACATCAAGAACAACGTTGACGAGATATGTATGGGGCAGGTAAAGTTCCACAACCCGTTCCTTGCGTTTACTAATTTCGATACCGCATCAGCCGGTCTTATCGCCGCATTCCCGGACATACCCGCCGACGAGGTATATTATGCCGCCAAGGCAGGCTGGGAAGAACTTGATAAGGCAAGAGCCGATATTCAGAAAAAAGGCGAAGAAGTACTGGCATATCTTGAGGAATCCGGAAAAAGCGGCATAGTCCTTGCCGGAAGACCTTATCATATAGACCCCGAGATCAATCACGGAATACCCGAGATGATCAACTCTTATGGCCTTGCGGTACTTACGGAAGATTCCATCTCGCATCTTGCCGAAGTGGAACGTCCGACGATCGTTTCAGACCAGTGGATGTATCACTCAAGGCTGTATGCCGCCGCCACGTATGTAAAATGCCGTAATGATCTCGAGCTCGTTCAGCTCAACTCATTCGGATGCGGACTCGATGCCGTAACGACCGACCAGGTTAACGACATACTCTCTTCCGGTGACAAAGTATATACATGCCTGAAGATAGACGAGGTCAACAATCTCGGTGCCGCGCGCATCCGCATACGCTCGCTTCTGGCCGCAATCAGGATCAGAAAGAAAAAAGCAAAACAGCGCGTCATACGCTCCGCTGCGTATAACAGGGTGTTATACACTGAGGAGATGTACAAGAACAGGTATACTATACTCTGTCCGCAGATGTCTCCGATACATTTTGACCTTCTCGAGAGCGCATTCAATGCGGAAGGATACAATATCGTCGTTCTGAACAATTCAAACCGTGCCGCCATAGACATGGGACTGCAGTTCGTCAACAACGATGCATGCTATCCTTCACTGATCGTAGTCGGCCAGATAATGGATGCGATACTTTCCGGAGAATACGATACCGACCATCTTGCTGTGATCATGACGCAGACAGGCGGAGGATGCCGTGCCACAAACTATATAGGATTCATACGAAGAGCCCTTGCCAAGGCAGGTTTCGAACACATCCCGGTAATATCGCTCAACCTTTCAAAGCTGGAGTCCAATCCGGGATTCAAGATAACTCCAAAGTTCCTTCTTCGCGGTATATGTGCGGCAGCTATCGGCGATATATTCATGAGATGTCTGTATCGTATGCGCCCCTACGAACTCGTTCCGGGCTCGGCCGATGCCCTTCACGAAAAATGGGTCAAGCCCTGCAGGGATTTTATCGGTTCCGATCATATATCGATACCGACATTCAGACGTCTGTGCAAACAGATCGTATCGGACTTCGACTCGCTTGAGATAAACGAAGAGATCAGAAAGCCCAGAGTCGGCATAGTCGGCGAGATACTCGTCAAGTTCTCTCCAACCGCGAACAACGATCTCGTAAACCTTCTCGAATCCGAAGGCGCCGAGGCGGTAATGCCCGATCTTCTTGATTTTCTGCAGTACTGTTTCTACAATCAGAAATACAAGGCAGAGCATCTTGGAACAAAGATGAGCACCGCCACTATCGCATCGCTCGGAATCTGGGCCGTGGAAAAAGTAAGAAGCGCATCGGTAAATGCGTTGAAAAACAGCAGGCACTTTGATTCTCCCGTGCATATCAAAACTCTTGCCGAATATGCAAGATCAATCGTTGATATCGGAAACCAGACCGGCGAAGGATGGTTTCTTACCGGAGAGATGATGGAACTGATACATGAAGATGTGTTCAACATAGTGTGCACACAGCCTTTCGGATGTCTGCCGAACCACGTTGTCGGAAAAGGTGTTATTAAAGCTATAAGAAGGAAATACAACAAAGCGAATATAGTTGCGATAGATTACGATCCGGGTGCGTCCGAAGTCAATCAGCTCAACCGCATCAAACTGATGCTTTCCACCGCATTTAAGAACCTTTCGGAAGACTGATCAGTTGATCGTGATCGCGTCCCTAATACCGGCACGCAGTTTGTTGAAGAGCCTTGCGATCTTCTCTTCATCATCAAAGAGCAGAGCCTCGTTAAGATCGGATGACAGATCTGCTATATCGGAAAGGCCGAGTATCCTGCTGTCGCGTTCGATCCCCTTAATGCAGAATCCAAGCATCTCATATTTCTTCTCGTTAAACATCTTCTCCGCATCACCGACAAGCGTGTTGAGCTCGTTATACTGCGGAGTGAACTTGTTCTCCTTGGGAAGCTCTTTTTCTTCCTCATTGCCGAATCTCTGCCATAACCATCTTGTAAGTACCGAGTTAAGAGCTCTTCTTGACACGGGTTTTTCAAGATAGTCATTAAATCCCGCTTCCAGAAATCCCGTAAAGACATCGTTTATGTTCGCAGTCGTCGTAAACACGATCGGCACTGACAGGAAGTACTCTCCGGCCATACTCCGGATCTTCGATACGAGCTGCGCTCCCGTCATCTTCTCCATCTCATAAGCAACAAAAATGATATCATAAACATGTGACTCGATCTGTTCAAGTGCATCCCTTCCGGAAACCGCCCTGGTTATGACGACCTCATAAGGTTTTAAAATGCGCTGGAATACATTGAGGAACAGTATGTCTTCATCGACTATGAGAACTCTTGCACCACGTGTGATATTGACCGCATTCTTGATCATCTCCTCGCCGCTCTCTTCGCTGATATCGTTTATCAGCTTCTCATGTTTTTCAACATCCTCCATGTTGTATACAAAAACAACGGTCGCGATGATCTGACCGTAATCATCAAGCTTGTGGTTGATGATCATATTAACATGACGCGAATTGACGGGATAATCCGCGGAAATGCCGAACGCTCCCTCTTCCCCGCTTTGTGACAGCTGTGCGAGCGCACCCGATGAAAAGCTGAACACATCCGTTATCTTGCGATCAAGGAATTCATCATCAAGAAGCGTAGACAGAACCTCTGCCCTCTTGTTCTCGAAAACAATCTTTAACTGGTTATCAAGCACGAAGACTATATCTGTCCTTCCGTCATCCAGTTCCTTTTGGAAATGCTCGCGCACAACCGTGATCGAGTCATGATAAACAAGGAGTTTTCTCATGAATATGGCGGCGATAAGGTTAAATATTATAACAATCGGAACATACGTGAACTGATATACGATTATAAACTGTTCGGCAATAAACCCTGCTCCCGAGAACAGATATACGAACATCAGCAGCATCAGGTCGTGCTTTTCACTCTTCTTATATACAGCCGCACCCTTATATACCACAAATATGATCAGCATCACCACGTAGAACATGTAGTATATAAAATATAATGCCTGATGCCACGGAATGCGCGGAGCAAGATATATCCCGAACGGGCTCTTGTTAAGATCCCCTCCCTGAATTACCGTATCAACGAAGAACAGAAGGACCGAAGCATACGATATCAGACTGATGAAAACGGAAGTGTATCGTTTTTCCACTTCGATCATATCCATCGTAAGCAGAAGCACTTCACACATCATCACGACTTTGAAGAATTTGTCGAGAGCATACAGCAGGAAGCAGATTTTTCCGGGATATGACAGTTCCATTCCCACCGAGATAAAGGCCGAAGCGGCGATGGAAAACGTGAACATCATATACCTGAATCTGCTCAGTTCCGATACAGGTCTGGATGCATATGCAAAATATTGGGAGATTGCTATCAGACCCGCCGTTACGACGATCGACAGCGAAATGATCATTTCCATACAATACCTGTTATATCACAATTCATTTCAAAATGACATTATCTTTTATAGAATGCGTCTATGATGTCCGAACACTTTCCTGCCGGGTCATCCTTCATATCTATCCAGACTATGTCACTCCTTTTCCTAAACCACGTCATCTGCTCTTTGGCCAGATGTCTGATCTCCATAAAAAGCTTCTTGTAGAAGCTGTCGTAATCACTGAACCGGCCTCGCAGATACATGAGAATATAGCGGTATTCAAGACCCAGCCTGTACAGAAAATCATCAGATACACCGCAGCTCATAAGGTTTTTTACTTCATCGATCATACCTTCTTCAAGGCGTGCATCAAGCCTTATCCTGATGCGCTCATAAAGTTCGTCACGCGGCCAGGTAACTCCCAATATGAGTGTTTCATACCTCGGCTTGTTGGGGCGCTTGATATCATTTGACAGAGCTTTTTCCGCTGCACGCTCCAGACGTCTTTTGTTATTTAGGTCAAGCCCGTAAAGAGCATCCTCTGACTTGCTCTTTATGATATCGATAAGTTCTTCTTTTGTCTTTTCTTCCACAGATCTGCGAAGTGCAGGATCCGGTGCGGCACCTGACAGATCATATCCATCCGCTACCGCATTGATGTACAATCCCGTACCGCCTGTAAGAAATGCCCTGCGGCCTCTTTGGTGTATGTCATCGATCGCCTCATATGCGAGGTGCTGGAAATGGGCGAGCGAAAAGAATTCACCGGGCTCGGCAACATCTATCAGATGATGCCTGACACCTTTCATCTCTTCACGGGTTACTTTTCCCGATCCGAGATCAAGTCCTTTAAACACCTGTCTGGAGTCTGCGCTTACGATCTCGGCGTCAAACTTTGGCGCCAGTTCTATCGCCAGGCTGCTCTTCCCCGATGCATTCGTTCCGGTGATACAGACAAGTTTTTCCATTACCGCTTAAATCCCGCAAGCAGAAAAACCAAAGGGGAATTCCAGTATATCGTTATCTCATTGCATGAATAGCTCTCGGAACAGTCGATATAGCACTTGGCCTTTGGTGTCTGAGACAGAGCCTCTTTCGCACAATCGTCCTCAAGAAAAGAATCCGCTCCTCCGACAAGCATGCCTTTCATCGGTTTGCCAAGAGCCACGCTGGGTCTGTGATGAGGATTAAGCGGAGCATTGGTACCGTATCCCGTAAGGAAACAGTAAGAGCATGGATTATTCCCGAATATGTAATCGAGCTGCCTCTTGGCTGCAAGCTCATAATCTTTATTATATTCAAGCGATGATGCAAGAAGGAGCGCCATCCCGTTATTGGCGATATACATGTTGGATCCCCACGCATAATCATCCGCAAGAGAAGAACCGTAAGCTTCATTATAAAACGATGTGTTCATCGCATTATCGCACATCTTATAAAACCTGCCCTTAAGGTCAAGTTCGGTCTTCATCGGAGTATCTGCCGCAAGATATGCATAGTATGCATAACCGCTCATATCATCCCATCCGAAGCCGTCATTTTTTATAACGGAAAGATCAACAGTATCAAGAAGAGATTCGAATCTCTTATCAGCAGTCGTCCTGTACCCTTCACAAATTGCCCAGAGATATTCATCCTCGGAACACTCATCCCTGTACTCTCCGGTAAGAACATCTGCCGGATTTGTGTATTCATCGTCTCCTCTGTGATCGATATATGCCTGCAGCGCACGGTCGGCAGCGCTTATACATCTTGCGGAAAATGCCTCATCGATGTCTTTGTATACTCTTCCCGCCATATACATGACTGCCGCAAAATCTGCCGTGGCGGTCTTTGATGCAGGAAGAACATACATTTTTTCCGTACACTCATCAGGCATTATAAATCCGTCAAAATCAAGGCCCGTCACCTTATGCGAAACACTTCCGTCAGAAAACTGCATCTTATGGAGCCATTCCAACTCGAATCTGGCTTCATCAAGAACATCTGCTATTCCGTTTCCGCTCTCGGGTATTTTGCAGTCATCATCAAACGAGTCGGGAAACAGTTCATATGCCAGCAGAAGATCCGCTATGGCCTTTGCACCGGGAACTGTATATCTTCCGTAATCACCGGCATCATGCCACCCGCCGGACACTTCCATATAACCGGTTTTGCCATAGATCTTCGCCATTTCCGTGTGGCATACCTTATGCGCAAAATCACCCGCATATTCCTCGGGAAGCTTGGTACCGCACCTCTGAAGATACAGCATCTTCAGAGAATCCTTAAGCGGCCGGTCATAGACGTCATCACTTATTACGAATTCAAAGGATTCCATATCTTTTCCGGCCAAAACCTTATACCTGCCCGGTGTAGAGACCGAAGACAGATCGGCATAACAGACACTGTCCCCGGATGAACCACGCTCACTGCAATGATCCGTAACTCCTTCAAATACTATTTTTCCTGTTTCGGTATTTATCACACAAAAAGCTGTCCCGGCTTCGGCACACCTTACTGTCGCACGTTTTTCGTCACCGGGACGGTATCCTATCTGATTCAGGTTTATCTGCGCTGTTCTACTCATTATCTCTTCCTTTTATCCTGCTCAGAGCTTCACCAAACGAAATACCGCCCGCAGAAGCAGCCGCTGCAATATCGGAATATTCATACTTTTGACGTGATACCCCATATCCTTCCGATCGCTTTATATGAACCGTCCCAAGCGGCGTCTCTACAGTCTCCAAAGTTCTGGATAAAGTATATCTGCTGTGCACACTCTTCCTGATACCCAGCGTTGTTGTGTGCTTAAATACAAGTGATACAAACTTATCGGTATCATCCGCTTGGCACAGCACATTTATCATTGTACCGGGTCTTCCTCTTTTCATTCCGATCGGAACACTCCATACATCAAGAGCTCCCTCCTCAAGGAGCTTTTCCGTCGCATATCCGATCTCTTCGGCCGTCATGTCATCTATGTTACAGGCAAGATTTACCGCCGTATCACA
>JAFRIL010000061.1 GCA_017432845.1 Lachnospiraceae bacterium
GCGGCGATATACCAGTACGAAGGCATTGTGGGGATACTCGGATATAACGACGGCCCCTGTCTTCGCTGCCTGTACCCCAATCCTCCGGAACCGGGACTGGTCCCGACCTGCGCGGAGGGAGGCACGATCAGTCCGCTTTCGGGTATAGTCGGCAGCATACAGGCAAACGAGGCCTTAAAGCTCATCATAAATACGGGAGAGCCTTTGTCGGGAAAGCTTTTATCGATAGACACCATGGGACTCCGTACCGGCTTTCTGAATGTGAAAAAGGATCCCGCGTGTCCTCTTTGCGGAAAAGCTCCTGCGATCACGCATCTGGAAGATCTTGACTATGACGAGCTTTGCGGGCTGAAAAAAGAAGAGGAAATGGAGTCGGATATCGAGGGAGTGACTCCCGAGGAGCTGGCTCACAGAATAGAGAGCGGTGAAAAACTGACCATAGTCGATGTCAGGGAGCCGCATGAGAGGGCGATCATCAAGTTCCCGGAAGCGCTTGTCATCCCGATAGGACAGCTTGCAAGACGCCAGAGGGAACTCGATCCTCAGGTGGATGTCATATTCATCTGCAAAGAAGGCAAAAGGAGTATCCTCGCGATCAATACACTTCGCGAAGCAGGATATAAAGGGCCGTTATATAACCTCAGGGGAGGGATGGATGCCATGAAGGACATCATATTCTCCAACGAGGGAGGCGGTCTGTAGGAAAACAAGAACCGGTTAAGGAGGAACAACCAATGGCAAAAGAAGCAGAAAACAAGGCAGCAGGAATAAACGCCCTTTCGGCTAAGGCAGCGTATAATCTTGCCAATGTCACCAAGACCAAGCCTCAGTACGGTGCACTTACACCCAAGTGGCTGACGAAGTTTCTGGAGTTTAAAGGAATTGAGACGGGTATCTTTCGCGTCAACAAGGTAGTTGAAGGCGATACTCCTCTTGATGTTCTGTGTTCGCAGACCAAGAAGAGCGACATCATTCCCGACGGCTATGTTGAGTATGAGACCGAGCCCCGGGAGTATGTGCTCAATTCCATTTCAACGATAATCAATGTTAACACTGCGGTTGAGGACGTATACAGCGTTCCCTACGATCAGGTTCAGGAACAGCTAGGACTTGCCATCGAGTCCTTAAGAGAACGTCAGGAGAGCCAGCTGATCAACAACGATGATTACGGCCTGTTAAAGAATGTTGCGGATTCCCAGCGCATTCAGACTATAAACGGTGCACCCACACCCGACGATCTTGATGAGCTCATATCAAAGGTGTGGAAAGAGCCCTCATTTTTCCTGGCTCATCCGAGAGCCATAGCGGCATTTGAAAGAGAATGCACAAAGCGCGGAGTACCGCCGGTAGTTGTTAATATCGCAGGCGGAACGTTCCTTACATGGAGAGGTATACCGGTAATACCTACGGATAAGCTTCTGGTGGACGGACTCAAGAATCCCACATCACAGAGCGGTAAGACCAATATCCTTCTTGTACGTACAGGAGAGGCAAAGCGCGGAGTAATCGGTCTGTTCCAGGCCGGACTTAAGAACGAACATTCACGAGGACTGTCAGTACGTTTCCGCGGAATCGATGACAAAGGAGTGGCATCCTATCTGTTGTCACTGTACTGCTCGGCGGCTATCCTTGCGGATGATGCCATAGCCGTACTTGAGGACGTGGAAGTGGGTGAATACTATGACTATGACTGATCCCTTTGCTTTATCGGAAGAAGCATTAGGACTTCCGGGTGCAGGCGAGATCGAAGCCATGGCTAACGCAATGCTTTCGGATATCTACGAACCTTCCGGGTCTGACTGGAAGTATCCGTTTTCGACAGATGTCGCATCCGAACAGAGCGTATCATATGCACCTTATGTGCAGTCAAAGACCGAGGCACAGCAGGCTGACAGACGTGTTGATGTTCCGACATCTCTTCAGGGTGACGTGGTTTTTGATGCGGAAAAGAGTGTTTATAACGGAACATCACGTGATGATGGCATACGTATCGGAAGCAGGACTCTGTCACAGATAAGAAGTGATTTTCCGATACTGTCAGAGACCGTAAACGGAAATCCGCTCGTGTGGCTTGATAACGGTGCCACGACTCAACGTCCCAGGCAGGTCATAGACAGGCTCACATACTACTATGAGCATGAGAATTCGAATGTGCACAGAGGAGCCCACACTCTTGCGGCAAGGTCGACGGATGCGTACGAGTCGGCAAGGGATACCGTAAGGGATTTTATCGGAGCCCCGTCATCCGAGGAGATCATATTTGTCAGGGGAACTACCGAAGCGATCAATCTGGTCGCAAATGCATACGTTCTTCCGACTCTGGCGCCCGGCGATGAGATAATCGTATCGATACTCGAGCATCACGCGAACATTGTTCCGTGGCAGCTCATAGCCCAGAAGACGGGAGCAGTCCTTAAGGTCATACCGTGTGACGAAACAGGTCAGCTTATCATGTCGGAGTATGAGAAACTGTTCACGAAGCAGACAAAGTTCGTTGCCGTAACACATGTGTCAAACGTTCTCGGTACCATCACTCCGGTCGAGGAGCTTATCGCAACTGCTCACAGACACGGGGTCAGGATACTGGTAGACGGTGCCCAGTCAATCGCGCATATTCCGGTAAATGTATCGGCACTTGATGCTGACTTCTTCGTGTTCTCGGGACACAAGATATTTGCACCGACCGGAATAGGGGCTCTGTACGGAAAGAAGGAACTGCTCGAAGCGGCACAGCCGTATCACGGCGGCGGAAACATGATCGCCGATGTGACGTTTGAGAGGACCATATACAATGATATTCCTAATAAGTTTGAGGCAGGGACAGGCAGCATCGCCGATGCGGTAGGCTTGGGGGCTGCGCTTTCATATCTGTCGGAGATCGGAATGCCGTGTGTGAACAAATGGGAGCATGAACTTCTGCAGTATGCGATGAAGGAAATGTCAAGGATCCCGGGACTGACTCTTATAGGAACAGCACTCAATAAAGCCTCGGTATTATCGTTCAAGCTGGACGGATACTCGGATGAGGAGGTCGGTAAGAGACTGGATTCGTACGGAATAGCGGTAAGAACGGGTCATCATTGTGCCCAGCCTGTATTGCGGCGGTTCGGTTATGAGAGTTCCGTACGTCCCACGCTGGCACTTTACAATTCACCGGAAGACGTCGATGCGCTTATTAAGGCGCTGAGGACGTTTGCCTGAAAGGAGCTGACATTATATGAAGATAGTTGTTGCAGGAGTGACGAAGGAGGTTGATGACGGCCTTACCGTATCCGCTCTTATCGAGCAGGAGAGGGTGGAAACACCTCAGTATGTCACTGTATCGGTAAATGAGGAGTTTATCGATGCGGCATCATTTGACAGCCGTACGCTTTCGGAAGGTGACGAGGTGGAGTTTCTGTACTTCATGGGAGGAGGCTGTTGATAATTGTTTACCAATGAACAGCTCGAGAGGTACTCGAGGCATATCATCTTAAAAGAGATAGGAGCAAAAGGCCAGAAGAAGCTGCTTAATGCAAAGGTGCTGATCATCGGTGCCGGAGGACTCGGTGCCCCGGCAGCGATGTACCTGGCGGCGGCCGGTGTCGGAACGATAGGCATAGCCGATGCGGATGTTGTGGACTTGTCGAACCTTCAGCGTCAGATAATCCATTCCACTGATGATATCGGCAAAAAGAAGGTCGAATCTGCGGCCGAGACCATGCGTGCGATCAATCCGGATGTTACCGTGAACACGTACTATGATTTTGTAAGCAGCGCCAATATCATGGATCTGATCAAAGATTATGATTTCATACTCGATGGGACCGATAACTTCCCTGCAAAGTTTTTGATCAACGATGCCTGTGTTATGGCAAAAAAGCCGCTCAGCCATGCGGGGATCATAAGGTTTAAAGGACAGCTTACGACCATCATACCGGGGGAAGGTCCGTGCTACCGGTGTATATTCAAAAATCCCCCGCCGAAGGACGCCGTTCCCACCTGTAAGCAGGCGGGCGTCATAGGTGCGATGGGCGGTGTCATAGGATCACTTCAGGCAATGGAGGCGGTAAAATATATCACGGGTGTCGGACAGCTTCTTACAGGTTACCTTCTTACCTATGATGCTCTTAAGATGGAGTTTCACAAGATCAAGCTTCCACCCAGAGGTAAAGGATGTGCCGTATGTTCGGATACACCTTCGATAACGCAACTGGTCGATTACGAGCAGGCTGCCTGTGACATGAAAATGTGACATGCTTTGAAAAGGGTGCAGGAAGATGAAGATTACGATAAAAAGGTCTGATTTTGACAAAATATACGAACACGCTCTTAGCCTGCGCCCCGATGAGGCATGCGGTCTTGTTGCGGGCAAACAGGCCGCTGATGGATCAAGGACGATCGAGAAGGTTTATCTTCTGACGAACACGGATCATACAAGTGAGCATTTTACGATCGATCCCCGTGAGCATCTTAATGCGGTAAAGGATATGAGAGCAAACGGTATAACGCCGCTCGGAAACTGGCACTCGCATCCGGCAAGCCCGTCACGCCCGTCCGAAGAGGACAAGCGCCTTGCAAATGACAGTTTGGCAAGTTATCTGATCCTCTCACTCGAAAAGAAAGGTGAGCCGGTTCTGAATGCGTTTCATATTGAAGGACCGGAGGATAACAGGACAGTCAGAAAAGAAGAACTGATCATAGTGGAGGGATAATACATGGCAAATGATTTTAACGCAGATGAGATAATTGATATTACTGATGTTACATGCCCGATCACGTTTGTTAAGACAAAAGTGGCACTTGAGGAGCTTGACGAAGGACAGATACTCCAGGTTCATTTAAACGACGGAGAACCTGTGCAGAATGTTCCGAGAAGCATCAAAGAGGAAGGACATGAGGTGCTCGATCTTAGCGAGAACGGTGACGGCACGTATGAACTGTTCATCAGAAAGGTCGGAGACTGACCGGTTATCATAACTGGGAGAGCATATAGTTGACAACACCGGTAAGAGAGCTTTCCTTGTAAAGGCCGTCCCCCGCAGTAAGAGACAGGGGATAGATTATCTGCATATCAAGAGTTTCACCGGGAACACGTCCGCTTCGAAGTGGCTCGTAGAAATTCCGGATAAAATCATCCTCGCTCGCTCCTTTAAAATCATCGGGCCGCATGTACGTAAGCTGTCTTTTTGTGTTTGCGATAAGAACAGCTGCAGCAAGGCCTTTAAGCTTTTCATATTCCAAAGCATCAACGTTGGTGAATATTTCGGGACGATCACACACCGTGATCGTCTCTTTTGTGCGGTCGACCATAACGGGGAGCGGCTCAAAGGAAAAGCCGGTCTTACTGAGGAAAAGCTTTAGCACGATGCCGTACTGCGTTCCAAACTGGCTGCGCTGATAGTCGGTATCGAAGATAAAATTCCCCAGAGAATAGAAGATCGCTTTGTCGCCGACAAGCTCATAATTATTCACAACATGAGGATGATGGGCGATAACGATATCCGCCCCCATATCAAGATAGAGCATGTATCTGTCGCGGGTGTACGGGGACGGAAGTGCGGTAAATTCCTCACCTGCATGCGCGACTATAATGCACCATCTGTTGGAACGCTTCACGTCCCGGATCTTCTCGCGAATAAGATCCAGATCACTCCAGGAAAAACAGCCCGGAGTGCTCTCATCCGCCTTACGGCATGCACGCTGATATCCTACGCCGATCAGCCCAATGCCTCCGGCCTCATCAAGTATTAAGGGCTTTGATGCTTCCGAAATGTTCATTCCGGCTCCGAGAGTTTTGGCATTACATTCTGCGGCATAATCAAGAGTGCTCCTTATCCCGTCGTATCCGGCATCCATTATATGATTGTTGCAGATGTTCCAGATATCTGCATTTATTCTATTCAGAAAATGTCTGACGTTTGGATCCATGCTGTGAGGCAGAGCGGATCCGGCAGATCCCGCTCCCGAAGAGGCACCGTCATAAAGCGGTCCCTCGACGTTTACGATGACGTGATCGCTGTCTTTGAGAAATGATGTTATATCTTCTGCCAGAAGATGTTCATCATTTTCCCGGCCCTTCATGTATTTGTCAAAACCGATGTCACCGGTAAATATCAGACGCGTTTCCGAATTCATAGGTATTCTCTGTCCTGCTTTTTTTATCAGTATACCATATCTTAGCGCCACAGCCGAAAAAGTGTTACAATAATTACCAAAATGAAAACAGGAAAGCTATTTGATCGTATAGTATTCCTCCGGGACACTGATCTTTGTGACGCCCATATAGCGCCCCGGATCCCCGAAAATGTATGTGTCCTGATATACCAGAAAAATATTGTCAAATGCTTTTCCGGTTTCGGCATTTGTATATTTTGCACCGTTCCATTCGGTCTCGGGTGTATAGATCTTATA
>JAFRIL010000062.1 GCA_017432845.1 Lachnospiraceae bacterium
AGTATCGGGACCTTGACCGTCCCTATTGCATTGCTAAACTTTTCCTGGTTACTCATAGGTCATTCCCCGCAAGAATCCGGTATTTACCTTCTGGACAGATTATATGAAAGCGTCATCAGGCTCTCCGACAGATGAACGTTTTCTACGATCACGTTATCGGGAACCGCCAGATCGACGTGTGCAAAGTTCCAGATCGCGCGTATATTGCAGTCCACAAGTATCTTGGCGACCTCTACCGCACTGGTCTTTGGTATCGTAAGTACGGCGATATCAATGTCATTAGACTTGATGAAATCCTCCAGCTCCTCCATCGGAGCAACATATACATCCCTTATCTTCATGCCGACAAGCTTGGGATCCACATCAAATATCCCGAGGATATGAAATCCCCGTCGTTCAAAGTTTACATAGTTAGAAAGCGCCTGACCGAGATGCCCGGCGCCGATAACGACCAGTTTATGCGATTTGTCAAGGCCGAGGATCTTGGCGATCTCATCATAAAGATTCCTGACATTATAACCGTATCCCTGTTGTCCGAACCCTCCGAAGTGGTTAAGGTCGGCTCTTATCTGGGAAGCAGTCACATGCATAAGCTCCGACAGTTCCCTCGAGCTGATCCTCTCGATCCCTTCGTCCGCAAGTTCTCCGAGATATCGATAGTAACGCGGGAGTCTTTTTATGACGGCCTGTGAGATGTTAATGTTATCCATTACAGAAGGCTTTCAAGCATCTTCCTTATCGCAACGATAAAATCATGGGAATTAAGTGTTACCGTCTCCGTCATCGATGTGATAAGCGCAAGATCCTTGGTCATCTTACCTTCCTCGATCGTCTGACGTGTGGCAAACTCAAGCTTATTGGCAAACTTTACAAGCTCGGGGATATCATCCAGCTCACCGCGCTTTCTAAGTGCCCCGGTCCATGCGAATATAGTCGCAACCGAATTGGTGCTTGTCTCTTCGCCTTTGAGATGCTTGTAATAATGTCTCTGAACAGTACCGTGTGCTGCCTCGTATTCATATACTCCCGAAGGGGATACGAGTACCGAAGTCATCATGGCAAGAGAACCGAACGCGGAGCTTATCATATCGGACATAACATCCCCGTCATAGTTCTTGCACGCCCAGATCATTCCGCCCTTTGACTTCATGATGCGGGCTACGATGTCATCTATAAGCGAGTAGAAGTAAACTATACCCTCGCTGTCAAACTTTTCCTTGTATTCCTTCTCGTATACTTCTGCAAAAATGTCCTTAAATGTATGGTCATACTGCTTGGATATCGTATCCTTTGCACCAAACCACAGATCCTTCTTCTGATCGAGAGCATAGTTAAAGCAGCTCCTTGCAAAGCTTTCGATCGAATCCTTCCTGTTGTGCATGCTCTGAACGATCCCCGCAGAAGCGTCAAAATCATGTATCAGCTCTTTTTCCACATCCCCGTTGGCTCTGGTGATCAGAAGTTCCGCCTTGTCACCTTTATGGAGCTTACACTCGACATTCTGGTAAACATCACCGTAAGCATGCCTTGCTATCGTGATAGGCTCTTTCCAGTTGGAGACACACGGCGTGATACCCTTTACAACAATCGGAGTCCTGAACACCGTTCCGTTAAGGATCGCCCTGATGGTACCGTTCGGGCTCTTATACATCTTCTTGAGCTTGTACTCATCCATCCTGGCGCCGTTAGGTGTGATGGTTGCACACTTTACGGCAACTCCATGCTTAAGTGTCGCATTTGCCGAATCTATCGTAACCTGATCATCCGTCTCATTCCTGTTTTTAAGGCCCAGATCGTAATACTCGCAATTAAGATCAATAAATGGACTTAAGAGCTCGTCCTTGATCATCTGCCATAATACTCTTGTCATCTCGTCCCCGTCCATCTCAACGAGCGGGGTCTTCATCTGAATCTTGTCCATTACATTCATCCTTTCGGGATCATTTATTTTTCTTTGCCGCAGGCTTATACAGTACAAGTACCGCGGCAACTGCTATCAGAATAAATATTATAAACCATTTGGGTGATATTCCATAGGCATTTTTTTGATTAAGGCTCTGCCATGTACCGCTCATTGAAAAAGCGTTTGCAGCCTGGCTTTCCTCAACGGTTTGTATGGGATTTCCGTTCTCATCATATGTTACTGACTTATGTCCTCTTGAATAGATCACATAAGGACTGCAGTGTCCGGCAACAAACTTAAGATTCTTCGTACCGTTTACATCCTCAACCTCACTTGCAAGCGGCTCGAGAAGGCCGTTATCGGAAAGCGCAGCAACAGCAAGCCCGTCATCTTCCTCCATACCTGTCGGTACAGGAACGGATACTTCCATCTTGGAGTTTCCGAGCTTATGGATCGGAATGGTTCCGCTCTTATCATACATATCCATCGAAAGCGGAACGTAGCCACCTGACGGGGATGATCCGTTACTGTGAAGAAATGCCGCATTTATCGCAGCCGACTGTGTATCATCTTCGGTGATATCAAGCTTATATTTATCATTATCACCGGGTATGTTCGCATACGCCTGACCCCTTGTCGGGAAACGCTTTCCGTTGGCGGATACGGTTATGTTTGACTTAACACCTGCCGGCTTATCCGAAGTATTGTCCCCTGTATCATTCTCTTCCGAGGCGGCGGTATCGGATGCACCCTGGCTTGATGCGGCTTCGGCCAGAATGTCTGCATTGACACTGTCAAGAAGTGTAACAAGATCCGATGACTGCTCTCCGTTTACCGCTACCTTTGTCGGCATGTTGTCGTAGTAACTGTTCCAGTTTCTGTATGAGTCAAAAGCATCGCTCTTAACCTGATTAAGTACGTATCTGTTTCCTGCAACATCGACATTCTGATTGACAAGTACGACACCTGATGCGTCAGGCCTTGCAAGTGATCTCTCAAGAATAAGTGTCTTGTCGTCATTTGAAGTTATCGAATATACCTCACCCTTGAATCCGTAATGAGCCGGATCGAACATCGTACCGGAATCAAGATCGACGTTACGGTTTACTATTGCATTTTGTGCGCCCTCAAATGCGGATGTACGAAGCTTTTTCGCCGACAGTCTGGTGGCACTGGGGTCGTATGTTACATTCGGAGCATCTGTTCCATTAAATATGACGGTCTGGAGCTTACCTCCGTTATCAAAAGCCGACAGTCCTATGCCTTCCACGGAATCAGGTATATTTACGACCTTAAGATCACTGTTCTTAAAAGCGCGGTCCTCGATATTCCTGACACCTTCATCCATTACAAGCTCTTTAAGCTTGGAGCAGTCGGAGAAAGCCTCTTCTCCGATATCTTCTACACTGCCCGGGATAACAACGCTTTCAAGCGAAGAGTTGCCGGCAAATGCCGCAGGACCGATATGCCTTACGTTTTCAGGTATCATGATCTTAGGCTCCCTGCCTTTATATGCCAACAGAACGCCGTCACCTACGACCAGATAATCCCCGTTTCCTGAATTCTTCCAGTTATCAATAAAA
>JAFRIL010000063.1 GCA_017432845.1 Lachnospiraceae bacterium
CTCATGTACCGATGCAATCTGACCACAGCCTACTGCCGCGAGCATTGCTCCACCATACCCGGGGCCTTCCTCGGACTCTATAAACTCAACGCTGATCCCCAGAACGTTTGCGATGTTCTTCTTCCAGAGAGGACTCTTTGCTCCTCCTCCGCATATCTTGGTCTTTCTGATATCGATACCGAGTGATCTTGCAACTTCAAATGAATCCCTTATGCCGAATGCAACACCTTCAAGCACTGCCTGTGTCATGTCGGCTCTTGTCGTATCCATGCTCATTCCGATGAACATCGCCCTTGCATCGGGATTGTTATGAGGGCTTCTCTCTCCCATAAGATAAGGAAGGAAGAAGACATTATTCTCTCCAAGCTTCGTGATCGGCTTCTGCTCGGCTGCATAATCCGACGTGCCGATGATTTCTTCCATCCACCACTTGTTGCAGCTTGCTGCCGAAAGCATACACCCCATCAGATGGAAGTTTCCGTCGGCATGTGCAAATGCGTGAAGCGCATTATTCTCATCAACACAGAAGTCCTTGCTCGAAATAAATATCGTTCCGCTCGTACCGAGTGAGATGTTACATCTGCCGTTTCCGACCGTTCCTGTTCCTACCGCAGCAGCTGCATTATCACCGGCTCCGGCAATGATCTTGACATCGTTCGGGAATCCGAGTTCTTTGGCAACATCCTCCTTGATGGTTCCGACAACATCGTAGCTTTCGAATATCTTCGCAAGCTGTTCTTCCCTGACGGAACATATCTCCATCATCTCTTTGGACCAGCACTTGTTCTTGACATCAAACAGGAGCATTCCGGATGCATCGGAAACATCTGTGCAGTGTACACCCGAAAGCTTATATGCGATATAATCCTTCGGCAGCATGATTTTGTCGATCTTCGCAAACAGATCCGGCTCTTTTTCCTTCATCCACAGTATCTTCGGAGCGGTAAATCCGGCAAATGCTATATTGGCCGTATACTGTGAAAGCTTGTCCTTACCTATAACATCATTGAGATAATCGGTCTGTTTGGATGTACGTCCATCATTCCAAAGTATCGCGGGACGGATGACATTATCATTGGCATCAAGCACAACAAGGCCGTGCATCTGTCCTCCGAAGCTGATACCGGCGATCTGGCTCTTGTCGGCATGAGCCGTCAGTTCCTTGAGTCCCGCAAGCGTCTGTTCCCACCAGTCTTCGGGTTTTTGCTGTGACCAGCCTGGATACGGAAATTCCAGCGGATACTCTTTTGATACGATTTTTTCGATACCGCCTTCTTCATTCATAAGAAGAAGTTTGACGGCGCTAGTTCCGAGATCAACACCAATGTAAAGCATTTTGCCCTCCTGTCTTACCTTTTCCGGATCAAACGTTACTGTTTGTACGGATCTATCGTTATGATTGTACCGTCATCATTATACTTCAGTTCGGTATATTTTACACTCCTTCTGTGATTGATACCGTCGGACATTTCACAGTCATGGTAGAATATGTACCATTTTCCGTGATACTCAACTATCGAATGATGCGTTGTCCATCCGATGACCGGCTCCATTATCCGTCCCCGGTACGTAAAAGGTCCCATCGGAGAGTCCGATGTCGCATAGACGATATAATGGGTGGTTCCTGTGGAATAGGAAAGGTAATACTTTCCGTTGTATTTATGCATCCACGGACCTTCGAAGTATCGTCTGTCCTCATCCTTTGCCTTAAGAGGCACACCGTTTTCGTCAACGATGCTCAGCATAACGGGCTCTGTCGCAAAGCTTTTCATATCATCGCTCATAACCGCACACATCGGTCCGAGAGCATCGGCTTCGGGATCAGGCTCCGGTGAGAACGGTGCATCGGGATCAAAACTTCCGCTTTGCCATTTTTCAAGCTGTCCTCCCCACAGTCCGCCGTAATAAACAATGACCTTCCCGTCATCATCTACAAGAACCGCGGGATCTATGCTGTAGCTGCCCTTGATATAATCCTTTTCGGGAATAAACGGTCCCGTGGGGGATTCGGATGATGCCACTCCCAGGCGGAATATCCCGTCCTTGTCCCTTGCGGGGAAAAAGAGATGATACTTTCCGTTAACATATGCCGCATCGGGAGCCCACATCTGTGAGCTGACCCAGGGAACGTCATCTTCGGAAAGTGCCAGTCCGTTATCCTTGCATTCTGCCTCAAGGCTGTCCATCGACAGGACGTGGTAATCCCTCATCTGATATTCATCGCCGTTATCGTTATCCATACCGTCATGAGGAATATCATGCGAAGGATATATGTACAGTTTGTCGTCAAACACATGCGCCGAAGGGTCGGCAGTGAACATGTGTCTTACGAGAGGTTTCCTTGGTTCGCTCATAAGTTATCTCCTATCTTTCCTCTCCTGTCTGCCTAACTTATCCTTTAACCGCGCCGGCGGTCAGGCCTTCAACTATCTGGTTGGCGAATGCAACATAGGCAATGATCGTGGGAATGATCGCGATCATGATAGCCGCAAACATCTGACAGTAGTTGGTATGGTAAGGTCCGACGAACTTTGTAAGTGAAACCGGAAGTGTCTTCTTGGCTTCGTCGGAGATAAATACCATTGCCAGAAGCAGTTCGTTCCAGTTGGATACAAACGACATAAGACCCGTTACCATGAATCCGGTCTTGGCAAGCGGAATCGCCACCGTGCCGAACATCTTATATACGGAACATCCGTCTATGCATGCCGCCTCAAACAGCTCATTCGGTATTCCTTCGAAGAATCCGACCATGATGTAAATGGTGATCGGTAACGAAAACGTGATATAGGGAATAATGATACCAATAAGGGTATTGCTCATCTTCCATCCGGAGAACTGAACAAACAGAGGGATCAGTATCGTGTGGATCGGTATCATCATACCGATAAGGAAATAATACATAGCCAGCTTGGATAATTTCCAACGAAGCTTTGCGATAGCAAATGCCGCCATCGAGCCAAACAGCATCGATACCACAAGCGTTATCGAGCACACAATAAGAGAATTGAGCATCGCGGTTCCGAGGTGTCCCTTGGTCCATGCAAATTCATAGTTACCCCATTCAAGTGCTGCGGGCATAGCCCACGGTGACAGCATAAGAGTACTGTCGTCTTTAAGCGATGTTATAAGCACCCACAGAAGAGGCACTATATAGATTATCGCAAGGAGTATGAGAAAAATGTATATAAAGGTAGATACGGTCTTTGCCTGTCTTTTTTCTTTACTTATAGTCATTGCTGCAGTCATCTTTCATCCCCCCTTACATATCGTAGTTCTCGGTCTTCACAAACTTGTTGATGATGACCGTCATGATAAGACACAGGATAAGAAGGATGACACCGATGGCCGATCCGTAACCCAGTTTTCTGAACTTGAACGCCGACGTATACAGATGTGTTGCTATAACGTCAGCTCTGTGACTTAAGAATCCTTCCGGTAACATATTGTAGATAAGATCGAAGAACTTCAGCGATCCGATCGCATTAAGTGACATCGCGGTCGCCACCATGGGCTTGATCAGCGGAAGCGTGATATAGAAGAAAGATTGTTTCTTGCTGCAACCGTCAATATATGATGCCTCATAAATATCGGAACTGATACCGGAGATCTGAGCCATGTAAAGCATCATGGACTGTCCCACATACTGCCATAAGGCAACGAACGAAACAACCCAGATCGGCAGGATGATATATCCTTCCGTATTAAACAGCCACTGTGGCCCGAGTGTACAGTCACCTCCCCATTTTCCGAGGGATGCGAGCATCTGGTTGATACCGAGTCTCGGGGTGAACACGAACATCCACAAAAGACCGAGTGCTGCGGAAGAAAGTACACAGGGCAGATAGTATATATTCTTGAAAAGGTTCCGTCCCTTTTTGATATTCGTAAGAAGCGCTGCAAGGAAAAGACCGAAGATCAGCTGTGTCACGATAGAAAAGATCATAAAGAACATGGAGTTCCTGAAAGCTATCCTCATAGTCTGGTCTTTTAAAAACAGCTGTTTGTAGTTCTTGAGAAACTTCCAGTCTTCAAACCCGAAGAACTTGGCATTTCCGGGGAGCTTGTAATTGCAGAAGGAATAATACACAGCCTTGCATACCGGCACAAACAGAACCGCCGTAAACAGTATGAGTGCCGGCGCGATAAAGAGTAATATCGCCTTTTTGTTCCTCATCAACTTGTCCATAAATAACCTCCCATACAAAGGGCCAGCGCCCCAGCGGGGTGCTGGCCGAATGTAAATGATACGTTCAGATCAATATGATCCGCAATTTACCAAACGTTATCCTCGTAGTACTGCTGGATAGGATCGAGTGCCGTAGCGGGATCCTGGCCCTTGAAGATCTCTACGAAGCAGTTATCAAATGTTGAACCTGCCTCTGTGTCAGCAAGAGACTCGTTGTAGAATCCGAATGTAGAAGATGCGTTCTTGAATACATCCATAACGTACTTAAGTTCCGGAGGAGCAACCTTCTCGTCATACTGAACGTTCGTTACAGGGATCTTACCGCCGACCTCTGCAGTATACTTGCTGGCTGTGTCGTCAACGAAGTACTTGATGAGCTGGATAGCTGCTTCGGGAGATTCCGTATCAGCGCTCATGCAAAGGCTGTCTGACTTAGCGATAACTCTGTTCGGGTCTGCTGAAGAACCGTCAACTGCAGGGAATGCGAATACGCCAACCTTGTCAGCGAATCCTTCTGCACATGAACCGTTGATCTGTCCGATAGCCCATGAACCCTGGATCAGGATAGCAGCTTCACCATTGTAGAATGCTGCTGTAGCAACGTCGTTATCATCGCCTGCTGCTGTCTTCTGGAAATACTTGGAAAGCTCCTGGATCTGCTTGCCTGCCTGGATAACCTTCTCGTCCTTCCAATCCGTCTTGTGATCCTTGATGTCCTGAAGGTTAAGTCCGTTCCTGTCGCAAAGGTAACCTGCTACCATTGAAAGGCACCATGCTGTACCTGCTGAAATTGTGATAGGTGTATAACCCTTGTCCTGAAGCTTCTGGCATGCGTCAAGAAGTTCTGAGAAAGTCTTCGGTACTTCTGCGCCTGCATCTGCAAACATCTCAGTGTTGTAGAATACGCAAGCTGCTGCGATGTTAAGAGGTATAGCATAGATTCCGGGGCCGTCGCCGCCGTCATCACCGTATGTGCCGCCTGCAAATACAGCATCTGATGTAAATGTCTGCTTCCATCCGTCAGCTGCAAGGTAATCATCAAGCTTAGCAGCTACGCCTGTTGTAGCATAGTCGTTAAGGTTTGCGCCGGGGGAGGCGATGAATACGTCGGGTGTATCGCCTGCCGCAACAAGAGCATTGAGCTTGTCATAGTACTCTTCAAGGTTTGTTGTGATAGGTGTGCAGTGATACTTGCCTTCGAAATCCTTGTTGAATCTGTCAACTGAAGCCTTGTAACCCTTTGTGATAAGGTCTTCTGAAGCCTCAAGGTCATCCCAGATCATGAAAGTGATCTCCTGAACATCACCTGATGCCTCTTCTGCGGGAGCCTCTGCCTCTGCCGCATCATCTGCGGGAGCTGCTTCTTCTGTTGCTGCGTCAGCTGCGGGAGCTGCCGGAGCTGCTGCCTGACCACCACATGCTGTAAGCATGCTGAGAGTCATTGCAGCCGAAAGACATACTGCCAAAAACTTTTTCATTTTCATTATTTGTCCTCCTTTTGAAAATGGTTAGGGGTCTGTCCAAAACAAAACCCGATACATACACTCTAGTCCGTCCGGATAGAACTCACTACACAATTCTTGCTTATTGATTATCAATTATTGCTATTGTATGTCTATACGAACAAGGATTTTGTTTACTATTTACCTATTTGCTCCGAGTTTTTTGTGCATCATGTCAGATTTTTGTCATATTCTTTACATTTAAGCCTTGTTTCTGTATGATTTTTGTTGCAATAATTGATAATTAAGGATAGGCCAAAAATGATCAAAATTCTTGACGGCGTGAAGGAAACAGTCAGTTTTGAGTACGATTCCACGCTACTTTTGTACAACAACACGGATTATGAAGAATATCCCAACCACTGGCATCCGGCGGTTGAGATAGTCATGCCTCTTGAAGGCGAATACTCCATGGAATGTAATGACATCCCTTTTAACCTGCGCATCAATGACATAATCATCATATGTCCCGGTGTCCTTCATCATCTGTATGCACATCGCGGCAGAAGGATCATATTCCAGGTGGACCTGTCCATGCTCCAGTCCTTTGAGGAATACGAATCGATCTTTGCTATAATGCAGCCGGCGGTCCTGGTGACTCCGGAAGAGTTCCAGGGGATACACGAGTCCTGTGTCAAACTGATGAAGGGGATATATGATGAGTATTTTGGAAATGCTCCTCTTCGGAACGTATCTATCGTACAGAAATTTTTGGAAATGCTGGTTCTTGTCGGAAGATACTATACGGCCAGTCCCAACAGGTTTGCAGGTATCAGGCCGGTCAAACAGCAGGAATACACCGAAAAGTTCATGTCGATATGTAACTACTTAAACCAGCACTGTACCGAAGATCTGACTCTCGAGGAAGTGGCCGATCTTGCGGGATTTTCGAAGTATCACTTCAGCCGGCTGTTCAAGGAATTTGCCGGAATGCCGTTTTACAAATACCTGAATACCCGCCGGATCGCATATTCGGAAAAACTGCTTCTGGATCCGGAGATCAACGTGACCGAAGTGGCGATAAGAAGCGGATTTAACAGCATATCCGCATTCATGCGCATGTTTAAGATCGTCAGAAACTGCACCCCGACCCAGTTCCGTAACCTTAACAATGCGTACAAAAAGAGATTCTAACCTCCTTTGACAAGAAGGCTGTTTCTTGGTACTATTCTTGTTAGTTACATTTATAATTCTGATCGGGGAACAGATATGGATTCAGGAATGGTGATTTTTGCCGGAATAGTTGGTATCGTCATTATAGTGGCGGTTGTTGTATCAGCGGTAACAAGTGTGTTATCCGCGATCGCCGGCGAGGTTGAAGACAAAGAAGACTGACAGTTACCTGTCAGTCTTCTTCCATATAAGAGCTTCATGCTTCTTAAGCTTGAACAGTATCGCAAGTGCTTCCGTCACTGATGCGAACTTCAGCGACGAGTCTCCGCCGATATAATGTATCGGCACTTCTACGGTATGAAGTCCTCTGCAGTAATATCTCATCTCAGTCTGATACATATGACCCGTCGACAGGAAATTATCGAGGTTCATGGAGCGAAGAACGTGCGCCTGGAATCCTTCAAACCCGCTCGTCATATCCTTAAGTCGTGTCCCGAGCACCATATTTGCAAGTATGGTACCTCCGGAGCTTAATATCTTCCTGTACAGGGGCTGATGGCTCATCTGCCCGCCTTCGCAAAACCTTGATCCCCACACGCAGTCATATCCTTCTTCAAGCTTTTCTATAAACTGCGGTATCTCATCGGGCTGATGGCTGCCGCCACCGTCCATCTCAAGCACACATTCGGCGCCGTCCTCAAGAGCTCTCTTATACCCTTCCAGATAACACGATATGACACCAGTCGATCTTTTATGAAAAATGCATTTTACACGTCCGCCCGGCTCATAACTCCTGATTATCTCCTCCGTCCTGTCCTTGGAATAAGAGTCGATAACCGGATACAGAAAGAGGTTGTCGTAAGGAAGTGCGAGGATCTCATCTATAACTTTCCCCATTGTCGCCTCTTCGTTGGCAACCGGCATGACAATTATAGTTTTTTTCATTGTTAGTAATATCTCCTGATCGTTATGATCGATCTGTAGAATACGTTGCTGACCTTGATCCCTGTCGCAGGAGTGCTGGCATGAACGATCTGGTTGTTCCCGATGTAGATCCCGACATGCCCGCCGTAATACACGATGTCCCCGGCCTGGGCTTCGTCAAACGAGACCTCCTGGCCGCCTGAAGACTGTGCATATGAACTTCTCGGTATCTTGATGCCGAAGTTGGAGTATACTCCCTGCGTGAATCCGGAACAGTCACATCCGTTCGTAAGACTTGTTCCGCCGGCAACATACGGACAT
This sequence comes from Lachnospiraceae bacterium, assembly GCA_017432845.1. Lineage (GTDB taxonomy): Bacteria > Bacillota > Clostridia > Lachnospirales > Lachnospiraceae > UBA2868. The sequence goes on from JAFRIL010000063.1 coordinate 8,050, forward strand.
CCTACAAATGACAGTCCGTAATTGGCTATGTCCGTTCCCAGTCCCGAGCCCGAAGCTCTTACGCTCGTTCCCCTCGGTCTTTCCGACTCCGATGATGATCCGCCGTCGGAGTCATCCGAACTTTTCGAACCACTGTCATCCGATGTATCATCAACGACCGTCAGTGTATTATCATCATCCGAGCGCTTCTTTGCTTCTTCCTCGGCCTTCTTTTTGGCGGCTGCTTCTTCTGCTTTCTTCCTGGCCTCTTCCTCGGCCTTCTTCCTGGCCTCCTCGGCAACCTTTTCCGCCTCGGCCCGGTTCAGTTTGTTGAGGTTTTCCGTCTGCTGTGAGATCTGCGCCTTGTACTGTCCGGCTCTTGATTTTGCCTTGGCCAGTCTGTCCGAAAAGTCTTCGACCGTTTCCTGCTTTTCGGCGATCATTGCATCGAGCTCTTCCTTCTGGGCGTTCAGATCCTCTCTGATCTCCTCAAGTTCGGCCAGTTCGTCCTCAAGCTGCATCTCCTTGTTCTCGACATCCTGCCTGGCCATTCTGTACCGCTCAAGCATGAGTCTGTCATATTTGTACAGTTTCTCGGAATACTCGGACTTGTTGACGGCCTCGGCCATACTCTTTGATTCGACGAACAGCTCAAGATATGTTGTATTTCCGCGTTCATACATGAACTTGATTCGTCTGGCCATAGCCGCTTCCTGCGAACTTACCTGCTGCTTGGCCTCCTCAAGTTCTTCCTTTGTTGTCTCTATCGCCTGCTCTTTTGCGGCAATATCCGATTCAAGTATCTCGACCGACAAAAGCAGGTCAACAAGTTCGGCATCAAGCTCTTCAAGCTCGGCCATCACCTGTTCCTGTTCTTCGGAAATACTCTCGATATCCTTGTTGATACTTCGAAGAGAACTCTCGGCTTCTTTCTTCTTACTCTCAGCCTGCTGTTTCTCGTTTCTGATCTCCTGAAGTGTTTCAGCATAAACATCTGATTGTGACAGCACGATCAGAACTGCTGTCGCAAACGTTAGAAATCGCCCCTTAAACGATCTGCTCCCCATGTTTTCATCCCCTTATCTTATTTACTTACCCCTTCTATCTACGGCAACAAGGTGTGTCGCCCATTCAAATCGACTTCGTCGATAAGGGCTCCACGTGTAGACAGGTTCTTCCCACTTCGTGGGCCCCTCCTATCTACAAGTCACAGTTGCCCACGGTTCTCGGGAACGGTATGACATCCCTTATGTTGCCCATTCCTGTCAGATACATAACACATCTCTCGAATCCGAGTCCGAATCCGGCATGTCTGGTGCTTCCGTACTTGCGAAGGTCCAGATAGAACTCGTAATCTTCCTTGTTAAGACCAAGCTCCTCTATCCTGGCAAGAAGCGTATCGTAGTTATCCTCCCTCTGGGATCCCCCGATGATCTCGCCGATTCCCGGCACAAGACAATCCATGGCCGCAACAGTTTTACCGTCTTCGTTAAGCTTCATGTAGAACGCCTTGATCTCCTTCGGATAATCCGTTACAAATACCGGACGCTTGAATTCTTTTTCCGTAAGGTATCTCTCGTGTTCCGTCTGAAGATCGCATCCCCAGCTTACCTTGTATTCGAATTCATCGTTATGTTTCTCAAGTATTGATATCGCATCCGTATATGTCACCCTTCCGAAATCGGATGTGGCAACATGACGGAGTCTGTCAATAAGACCCTTATCGATAAAATCATTGAAGAACTTCATCTCTTCCGGTGCATTTTCAAGCACATAATTGATTATATACTTGATCATACTCTCCGCGAGCATCATGTCGTCTTCAAGATCAGCAAACGCAATCTCGGGCTCGATCATCCAGAACTCGGCAGCATGCCTCGTCGTATTGGAATTCTCCGCCCTAAATGTCGGACCAAATGTATAAATGTTGCGGAAAGCCTGCGCATATGTTTCGCCGTTGAGCTGTCCGCTGACCGTAAGGTTGGTCTCTTTTCCGAAAAAGTCCTTGGAGAAATCCACGCTCCCGTCAGGCAGTCTCGGAGGATCGGCAGGATCCATCGTTGTGACCCTGAACATCTCACCAGCACCTTCACAGTCCGAACCCGTAATGAGAGGTGTGTGTACATACACAAAATCCCTCTCCTGGAAAAACCTATGGATCGCATATGCTATCACTGAGCGTACACGGAATACCGCTGAAAATGTATTTGTTCTCGCACGAAGATGCGTCATCGTACGAAGATATTCCATCGTGTGGCGTTTCTTCTGAAGCGGATAATCCGGTGTGGAAGCCCCCTCAACCTCAATGTTTGTTGCCTGGATCTCAAAAGGCTGCTTTGCACCGGGTGTGGCCACAAGGCTCCCTGTTACGATGAGTGCCGCGCCTACGTTTGTTTTGCTTATCTTGTCAAAGTTATCAAGCGTATCCGAATACACAACCTGGATCGGTTCGAAAAACGTTCCGTCGTTGAGTACTATAAATCCGAATGTCTTGGAATCGCGGACTGACCTTACCCATCCGCCGATCTTTACCGTGCTGTCGAGATATTTATCCCTGTTCCTGAATATCTCCCTAATCGTTATCAGTTGTTCCATCTCTCATCTTACCGGCCTTTGCCGGTCCTCCTCTAAATCTATTTAGCATACTGCGCGAGAAGATCCTGTACTTTGGAAGTCAGGATATACTCTTTAAGCTCCTCGAGCCTCTCCGGCCCTTCCTCCTCAAACGCCTCTTTCGAATCGAATGCGCCAAGGCTTACATACTCATCTATCGCCTTATCTATATCTTCATCCGTGACCGTGATGTTCTCAGCTTTTGCTATTGCGGCACATACCATACTCTCTTTTGCCGCAACCTTTGCATAGTCTATAGCCTCGGCATTGAACTCGTCAACACTAAGACCCATCTTTTCCTGAACAAACTGTTCAAACGGCATGTCAAGGCTTTTGGCATATTTACGGGCGGATATTACCGAACGCTCCGTTTTCTTCTGGAGATACTCCGGCGGAAAATCCTTTATCACTTCCGCATTATCAACCGCCAGATTCCACAGATCCTCATAATACTGAAGGTCATAGAACTGTTCATATTCCGAACGCATCTGGTCTGCAAGTGCTGCCTTGTATGCCGCCAGGTCCTGAAAGCTTCCTTCGGAAATATCCCGTATGAACTCGTCGTTGACCTCGGGGATGTTCCCGTCCGGATCCGCATATGCATTGGCAAGCATATCCAGCTCATCCTTGATCGCTTCGTCGGTGACCTCGTAAGAAGAACGGTCCACATGAAGCCCTTTGTATTGTCCGAGCTTTATGTATTCATCCGGGTCCGGCTGCTTACCGGATGAACATCCGCAAACGGCAAACATGGCAAATGCCACAAGCGCCGCAACCGGAACAAATCGCCTCTTACTTGAGCGGCTTGGCACCTGCTTTTTCCTGCATCCTCTCAACAAACTGTTTGAACCTGCTCTTCTTCTTAACGTTCTTATTCTGGTCGGACGAACCTCTGATCCCTTTGACGCTTGTGATGTAGATACCGCTTACGGTTGCCTTTACTTCCTTCTTGACGGGAACCGTATCGAATATCTTATCATCGCAGACTAGCGAGAGAACCTGCGGACCGACCTTGGCCTTTACTATGGGAAGCTTTGTCCATCTCATAAGCTTCGGTGTCTGGTCGATGACCGCCTGTGGCAGACCCGATTCCTTGATCTTCATCCGTTTTTTGTCGATGATCAGCATCGAAACGGTCTGCTTCATTGCATCGATCTGTTCCTTCTGCTCGGCCTCTCTTTTCTGTGCCTTCTTGCCGAGGAAGTACAGCAGGACCGCTATACCGGCCACTACGGCAAGGATGATCAGAAGAACTATCGTTGCCTTGGAAATCAGTAATACTGGACTCATTAAACTTGCTCTCCTTAAATGGTTTTATCGTCATTCGTATGCGATCATGTTATCCATGTCCGCTCCGAGCTTTATCAGATACTGTCTTATCTCTTTTGAAACTTCGGGGTTGCGAAGTGCGAATTCGATGTTGGCCTGAAGGAATCCGATCTTTGATCCGACGTCATAACGGTGTCCCTTAAAATCATAGCAGTACATCGCCTGGTCCTTCGACATCCTTCTTAGGGAATCCGTAAGCTGTATCTCTCCCCCGGTGCCTGCATCCTGTGTTTCAAGATATCCGAAAATGTCAGGCGTGATTATGTATCGTCCGAGGATCGCTATATCGGAAGGTGCTTCCTCGACCGGAGGCTTCTCGATCAGATCATGAACCTTGTAGACTCTGTCATCCACTTCCTTGCAGTCAACGATACCGTACTTGTTAACTACTTCGTGGGCGACCTTCTGAACCCCGAGCACAGAAGTCTGATATTCATTATAGACATCAAGCATCTGCAACAGGCACGGCCTTTTTGCAACAACGACATCGTCACCGAGAAGCACCGCAAAAGGTTCGTTCCCGATAAAGTGCCTTGCCGTATATATCGCGTGTCCCAGTCCTCTGGGCTCTTTCTGCCTGATGGTATGGATGTTCGCCATCTCGGAAATATCCTTTACCATACGAAGAAGCTCGTCCTTACCGCTTCTTTCCAATTCGAGCTCGAGCTCCACGGACTTGTCGAAATGGTCCTCTATGGAACGCTTGTTACGACCGGTCACGATTATGATATCCTCGATCCCGCTCGCAACGGCTTCCTCGATTATATACTGTATAGTCGGCTTGTCCACGATCGGAAGCATCTCCTTTGCCTGCGCCTTCGTTGCCGGCAAAAATCGTGTGCCAAGTCCCGCCGCGGGGATTATCGCTTTTCTTACTTTCAATTGATACTCCTCTCTTGCAAAGCATTATCGTCCATTGATACGGAGTTCTTGATCTCCATCTTGATCCTGCAGTTCGCAAGATGTTCGTAATTGATATCGAGCGCATAATCGATATCAATATTTATCACATCATCGCTCTCCCTGATGTCTATGTTGTCCGTGTCTATCCCGACAAGAAGCGTTCCGTAAGGTGTCACGTAATTGGTCATGTTGCGCTTGTTCTTTTCGAATACCATTTCGACATTCGCAAAGCCGCTCTTACTGATGGAGAGCATATCCCCGTCAAACCTGACCACATTCTTCGTGACCTCATCGCTTCCCTCGATTACCTCGTCATACGTCAGGTAGTGCTTGTCTTTTCTCTTGTAGTAGTTACCGGGTGTCATTATCTCTATCCTGTCGCCTTCGGGATTGGACCCGAACTGAAGTCCGGCGACTGACACCCATACATCTTTATCCATTAACCGTTTCCTTATTCTTCGATCTGGCTGAGCATGTTGTTTTCCTGGTTGACGATATGGATCTCCGCTGCGATACAGGCACTTCCCTCGTCTCCCTTTATGACACAGTCCATGATCTTGGCATGTTCTTCAATAAGTCTTGCATGGTTGGCTTTGTCCTTGATATATTCCAGCCTGTACCTGTATATCCTCTCCGCAAGGTTATTGACCATCTGGATGAGGCGCTTGTTGTGCGAGGCTGCAAGTATAACGTCATGAAACCTGACATCGGCCTGTGCTATTACCGTAACATCTCCCGAGTTCGTTGCTTCCACAAACTCATTTGCGGCACGTCGCAGTTCTTCCTTCTGGTCATCGGTTATCCTTTTACACGCAAGCTTTGTGGCAAGTGAATCAAGTGCCAGTCTTACCTCAAGTACATCTCTGATATCCTGCCTGCTTATCCTGGATACTTCAGCTCCCTTTCTCGGGATCATTGTAACGAGGCCTTCCAGTTCAAGCATGCGGATCGCTTCTCTTATCGGTGTCCTTGATACGCCGAGCCTGTCGGCAAGATGTATCTCCATGAGCCGCTCTCCCGGCTCGAGCTCCCCGGTCAGGATCCCCTGTCTTAAGGTATTAAACACAACGTCCCGGAGAGGAAGGTATTCATCCATATTCATTTGAAGTTTTAATTCTCCCATGAGATCTCCTTATCTTTCCGGGTTATATATATCTGTGATGATAAGTTCAAGATCCGTCTGTGATCTTTCAAGTTCGCCAAGCGCCTTCTTAGCGTCATCCTCCGATTCAAAGAGTCCGAACACGGTAGGCCCGCTGCCGCTCATTAGCGATGCTTTTGCGCCGTTATTTCTCATTATGTCTTTGATCCTGCCGATAACGGGATGCTCCGGGATCGTCACCGACTCAAGCACATTTCCGGTATGAGATGCAACAGCACTTAAGTTTTTGGCCCTTATGCCGTCTATGATCGCATCTATATCAGGATGGGTGACTTTATCAAGTTCAAGGTGTTTATAAACGTATGCAGTCGATACACCCTCCGGTGGCTTGGCCAGAAGTACCGTACATGACGGATGCGCATCAAGCTTTGTCATCTTCTCTCCTATCCCCTCGCAAAGAACCGTACCGCCTGTTAAGCAGTACGGAACATCTGCTCCTATACGAACACCAAGCTCGCACAGCCTGTCATCGGAAAGTCCGAGACCATACAGTCTGTCAATCGCACGAAGTGTTGCCGCCGCATCGGTACTGCCACCAGCAAGACCCGCCGCAACGGGGATGTTCTTGGTAAGTCTTATCCTCACTCCCCGCAAAAGAGAATACTCTTTCATAATTAGAGCGGCCGCTTTGTAAATGAGGTTATCCTCACCCAAAGGCACCTTCCCGGAATCGGATGATATGGATATCCCCGGTTCATCGCACGTCTCGACCGTGATCTCATCGTGCAGCCCTACGGTCTGCATGACCATCCGCACCTCATGATATCCGTCAGGCCTTCTGGCAAGTACATCCAGTCCGATGTTTATCTTGGCATACGCATTGATCTTCATGGGATATTATCTGATTATCACCTTGAAGTTTCCGTCTTCAGGATTGAGTATCTGGTCAATGACTTCACTCCTGCCGTTCTTTGCTGCGTTCTCAACGGCCTCTTCTTCTATCTCAAGACCCTTCTCGCTTGCAGCAAGACGATTCATGCCCTTTTCAAGCTTTTGCGCATTCTCTTCCTTCTCGGAGCCTTTGCCCTGCATCTCATCAAGACGCTCCCTTGCCTTTTCCTGGGCCTTCTTCTCGGCGTCTTCCTTCTGCTTCTCGATCATCTCGGCGTTGGACTTGGCAAAAGCGGACTTGTCGTCCTTCTCCATAAGTTCGTCACGCCTTGTGATCTCGTGATTGTATCTGTTCTCGGTAATGTCGCCTTTGTCGACCATGACCGTAAGCTGGTCACGGTTGAATTCCATGAGATTGTTTTCCCTCTCATCCTTGGCAAATACCATACCTGTCTCAAGAGCTTCCATTGCACCCTGCTTTACTCTTGTCGTATCGCCGTCGGAAGATCTTCCCACAAGATTACCGTAAACAGACTCTTCTGTCTTCTCAGTCCTTTCGGCGTCTTTTTCCTTTTTTGCGGCTGCCTCCTGCGCTGTCTTCGAGGCATCCTCCTGCTGCTGCACGATCTTTTTTTCTTCCTGATCGTTCTGTGCCGGCAGCTTAACGTCCTTTAACACAAGATTGTCGATCCCACCTATCTGCATCATAGTCTACCTCCTTCCGGGTGTTCCTTCACCCTCTTACCTGACACATCCTGTCAACTCTTTAACATCTTCAACATTATTATCCGTCATATATCTTACGATCCCGTCGGCAACTCTTACCGTCGCATAAGGATCGGTGAAATTTGCACACCCCACGGCCACCGCAGTCGCACCGGCCATTATGAACTCAAGTGCATCCTCTGCTGAAGTAATACCGCCCATTCCGATGACCGGTATCGAGACAGCCTGAGCCACCTGATATACCATGCGTACCGCCACCGGCCGGACCGCCGGTCCCGACAGTCCTCCCGTCCTGTTAGCAAGAACGAAGCTCCTCTTGTTGATGTCGATCTTCATTCCCGTGATCGTATTGATAAGCGATATCGCATCCGCACCGCTGTCCTCACAGACTCTTGCCATAAGCGCAATATCGGTAACGTTGGGAGACAGCTTCATTATCACCGGCTGCTTTGCTTTTTTCTTCAGTGCCTTTGTGATCTTTGCCAGGGCCTCGGGGTTCTGCCCGAATGCTATGGCACCCTCTTTAACGTTAGGGCAGCTGACATTTATCTCGAGCATATCGGCATTCGTATCGGCAAGCCGCTCCACAACACCTTCATACTCTTCGATCGATCTGCCGCAGACATTGACTATGATCTTTGTATCAAACCGTTCCAGGAACTTCAGATCCCTCTCGATAAAAGTATCTATCCCCGGATTCTGAAGACCTATGGCGTTCAGCATCCCGCCGTAAACCTCTGCCACTCTCGGTGCAGGGTTTCCTTCCCACGGTGTAAGACTGACACCTTTAGTAACGACTGCTCCGAGCTTATTAAGATCAACAAACTCCGAGTATTCCATTCCCGATCCGAACGTTCCCGAAGCCGTCATGACCGGGTTTTTCAGCTTAACTCCTGCGATCGAGACCGAAGTGTTCACAGCACCACCTCCGATACTGCAAATACCGGTCCGTCAGCACAGACCCTTTTATTCTTAACCTTTGAATGGTCATCTATATCTTCCGAGCTGCAAACACAGCCGAGACATGCTCCCACTCCGCAGGCCATTCTCTCTTCCATTGAAACGTATGCCGGGATACTTTGCGCAAGGGACAACTCCTTCACACCGCGAAGCATCGGACGGGGCCCGCATGCAAAGATCACATCTGCGCGGATTCCGGCTGCTTCTATCGCATCCATAACGGTTCCGCGAACTCCCGCGCTTCCGTCATCGGTGGAAATGTAAAACTCTCCTTCGGCTTCAAGCTCTTCTGTCAGGAACATCTCCTTGCCGGTCCTGTATCCGCATACGATCGACTTATCGCAGTTAAGCTCTCTTGCCAGTTCGAGCATCGGCGGTATACCTATTCCCCCGCCTATAAGAAGCGCCTTCGTACCGGGCCTGATCTCTTCTCTTACTGCAGGCAGGAGGCCGTTACCGTTGGGTCCGAGTATCTCAAGCTCATCACCGGCATTCATCCGGGAAAACTCTCTTGTTCCCTCCCCGACCGTTCTGTATACAAGACGGATACTGTCCTTACCGATCTCGCATATGCTTATGGGCCTTGGCAGAAGTCTTGAATCTCTGTTCGGATATACCGATACAAACTGCCCTGCCTGTGCATCTCTTGCGGCCGCTGTGGCCAGCCACATCGAATAAACACCCTCACACAGACATTCCTGTGAAATAATTGTCGCTGCTTCTTTAACCTTCATTTAAGTCTTGTTTCATACGGACATACGTATCCAATTTACATAAAGTATAGTCCTTTTTTGCCGAATATTCAAGTTTTGAGGGGGTTTTGATCTGTGATATTATATGTCAAAACACGAAAAAAGGCAGGAAGGCTGTATGAAAGGCTCGGTCGAATACAGGAAAATAACTCCCGAAGATGACGCGGATATCGCAAGGATCGCAAGATATAACCTTAAAAAGCACGGCCTTGATCTTCCCGGGACAGTGTATTTTGATAATAACCTTGACCATCTGAGCGATTTTTATCTGGCAGACGGGTATAGGAGATTTTATTATGTCCTTACTGATAAC
>JAFRIL010000064.1 GCA_017432845.1 Lachnospiraceae bacterium
CTCCTGCGGCATCCACGTCCACATCGGGCTCGGGGAACACACCCCCAAGACCCTGCGCAACTTGGTGAACATCGTCAACGCCAAGGAGGACCTGCTGACACAGGCTCTCCAAATCAGCCCGGAGCGCCGCGACCGCTGGTGCCAGCCCGTCGACCCGGACTTCCTTCGCCGCCTGAACACATACCGCCCCCGCAACAGCGACGACTTCGCCCGGCTCTGGTACAACACCCGCGACTGGGAGCGCCGGGCACACGAGCACTACGACTCCAGCCGGTACCACCTCCTGAACCTCCACGCAGTGTGCCAATTCGGGAGTAAGCCTGTACTGTACTATCGGTCCCACGATATGCACCACTTTCTTAGCCGGAAGATTATATGCATCTGTGAGCATCGGAACCGCTGTCGGCTGTTCATAATCCTTGCCATACCGGATGCGAAGCTCGTTCATCTGTCTGTTACACTCGCTTCTTAATTGCACTCCGGCAAACGTATGAATGCAGTTATCAATACAGGTATGCATCGGCACAAAGCAGCCAAGCATCTGTGAATTGGCGGCATTTACTATGGCATCCACCGAAAGCCTTGTGATATCACCCTGCCAGATGGAAAGACCGTCTCTGATCACCGGGATGTCTGACAGCTTCACCACGCCCTTTTCTGCTGCTCTTTCCATCAAATATTCATCCTGTACTTTAAGCACCTCCGGTGACATTTCCTTCGGCATACGGATGTTCATAAGTGAACGCAGGATTCGTCTCTTCTCATCGTCGTTACTCGGCGTCCTTAAATCTTTATATTCATCGGAATCCGCCTTAAATTCCTCTACAAGATAATCAAGGCGTTCCTCCTGAGTTTTACAATTTGCCATTCTCTTTATCTCCTTACCACTGCTCCGACCGGACAGGCATTCATGCAATTACCGCAGTGCAGGCAATGATCCTGTTCAATCTGAAACAGAACTCCGTCCTGCCTGATGCAATTTTGCGGACAAACCGACACACAGTTCCCACAACCGATACAACTGTCCGTTATAAAATATCCTTCCGTTTTCTTTTCTGATCCACCAAACGTAAATGAAGCTCTTTCTATCGGCTTCTTTGAAAGATCAAACCACTCACCGCTTCCTTCAAATATCTGAAATACCGTGAGCGCCTTCATGGATTCTTCCGTCGGATAGATCTGATGCATGTATGGATTCTTCTCAAACAGTTCCGGTATTATGTCGTAGCCAAGTTCACGAACCTTGCCCCTGATGGATACTGCGACACTTGACATGGTATCCTCGCCCTTCATGGCTGTGAAGGCAAGGGAACCTCTCTTTATCAGCCTGTCATAAAAACCCTTTCCCTTTGCGGTAAGGAAGTACAGGCTGTCATCATCGCAGTCCATCATATCGATCGCCGCCGTAACAGGCAGACCTTCATCATCAACCGTTGCTACGATCGTCCTGTGTATTTCATGGACAATATAATTCAGATAATCTTTGGTCTCCATTTATGCTCCTTTTAAAATGGACTCCGGCTTTTTACCGGAGTCCCATCTCTTAAGCTTCCCTGGCCAGAAGTTCCTGCATCCCTGTCCGAATGTCCAAAAGCGTGTATTTCTTCATTTCCGTCTCCATCGCATTCTGAATGCTCTTAAGCTTATCATCCAAAAGCGCATGAATGTTCCTGCCAACCGGACATTCCGGATTTGGTGCTTCATGGAATCGGAACAGATCACCATCCTCCACTGGTTCGATCGCCTCATATACATCAAAGAAGGTAATCTCCGATAAATCTCTTGTAAGTTCGATACCGCCGGTTCCTCTTGCCACATTAATCAGTCCGGCACTTTTCAGCTGCGTGAGTATCTTTCTGATGATAACAGGGTTGGTATTGATGCTTGATGCCAAAAAATCACTGGTCACCTTATATTCATCCTTAAATGTATCCACGCAGGCAAAGATATGTAATGCCACTGTAAATCTGCTTGAAATCTGCATTAATCTGTCTCCATTTCCGGTTCACACCATACTATGCTTAATACCCGTGTTACGGTGCGCCCTTATGAGTTCATTCTAACGCAGGCTTGTTGTAATTTCAATAGTTACAATCATCTTTACCTATATCAAAACTTACCGTTCTGATTCTGCCATGTTTCCTTATCGGCGAGTGTTTCCATTACATCCCAGTGTTCTGCGATAAATCCGTTCTCAACACGGAACAGATCATAATAGGTCGTAGGTACTCCGCCAAATGTTCCTTCGCTGCAGGCAAGGGCGTGATCTCCATCAGCAAGAACCATGTGAGTCTTATCATATACCATTGCGATGCCTTGCTTAGCCATTGCTTCAAGGGCTGCTCCAAGGCCTGAAAGCCCATCTGCGATGGATGTGTTGTGCTGGATATACTTATCTCCATCATAGTAAGAAGTCAGCTTATCAGGATTCTCCCCACGGAGTACGTCTCCTACAAATCCCGCAACGATCTTACGGGTCTCTTCCTTGTCAGCATCCTTCTTCTCAAGAGTTCCGTCGATCTGAGTATGTCCGGAAGGATTCGGATCAGCCTTATCTGCAAGGTTATCCCAATGCTCGGCAATCTTACCGTCTGCATCAAAACGGAATATATCAAATCCAACCTGTTCTCCTGCGCCTGCAAAGTTATATACCGTCTGAAGGAAAACCTTGTCTCCATCCTCAAATGCACGGATGTTGTTGACTGTTGTTTTTACCGGTGCCTGTGCAAGACCTTCAACTGCTGCTACGAATGCATCTGCTCCTGTTCCGAATGCCAGGTTATGCTGAATATAACCGGGTGCTAAAAGTTCCTTTGCTTTTGCTGTGTCTCCTGTTACGAATGTACCTATGAGTGCCAGTGCCTTTTCCTTGTTTGTCATGATCTTCTTCCTTTCCGGGTTCTGCCCTGCGAGGTAATTAACCTCGAAATTTAAATGTTGTTTGTTCTCTGTTGTAACCGTCGTGGTTTCATCTGATGATGTAAATATATCATGTCGCAGATGTAATGTCAATAGTTACATCGAAAAGAATCCATGCCGGAAACATTGAAACAGATATTCCCGGGCAAATTAAAACGGCAGCGATAAATCTTTCGATTTAAAGCCGCCGCCTTAATATC
>JAFRIL010000065.1 GCA_017432845.1 Lachnospiraceae bacterium
GAGCAGGAGGATGGTCGCCCGCGCGCGCCTTCTTAAAGAGCTTATCAGCGAAGGGTCAATCGATTACAGGCTTGTTACCGGAAAGCTCAACATATCCCCCGCAACTGTCCGCGCACTTTGCGAGCAGGGGATCATTGATGTTGCGTCAAAAAGGGTATACAGAAATACCGTAAACGGACAGAAGATGGCTCCTGCCGTAAAACTGACACCTGCCCAGCAGATAATAGCGGATGATTTTATCAGGGAGTACTCCGGGGGGATCAGAAGATGCTATCTTCTGCACGGGATAACCGGAAGCGGCAAGACCGAAGTGTATATGGAGATGATCGCGGATGTTGTTGCAAGAGGGCGTCAGGTCATCGTACTGATCCCGGAGATCTCTCTTACGTATCAGACCGTGATGAGGTTTTACAAGAGGTTCGGAGACAGGGTATCTACTCTTCATTCGAAGTTGTCGGACGGCGAGAGATATGACCAGTTTGAAAGGGCGAAAAAGCATGAGATAGATATCATGATCGGGCCCAGGTCCGCGTTGTTTACGCCGTTTGACGATCTCGGACTGATCGTTATAGACGAAGAGCATGAGGGATCGTACAAGAGCGAGAACATGCCCAGATATCATGCAAGAGAGGTCGCACAGGATCTTGCAAAGCTTCATGACGCCTCGGTAGTGCTCGGATCGGCAACACCTTCAGTTGAGTCATACAGCAGGGCAAAAAGCGGTGAATATAAGCTTTACACCCTTTTAGAGCGCGCCAAAGAGGCCGCCCTTCCCGATGTTTATGTCTGTGATCTTCGCAAGGAGCTGCAGCGCGGGAACAGGACGATGTTCTCCGAAAGGCTCAAAAGCGCGATAGAGGACAGGCTGGCGAAAAAAGAACAGGTCATGCTCTTTTTGAACAGACGAGGTATCTCATCGTTTGTGTCATGCAGACAGTGCGGAGAACCCGTAAAATGTCCCCATTGTGATGTGTCTCTGTCCAGACACACCAAAGGGAAGCTTAAATGCCATTACTGCGGATATGAGCAAAACGATATAAGTTCATGCAGTAAATGCGGCAGCCGTCTTATTGGTGCGATGGGCACGGGATCCGGCACCCAGGCGGTCCAGCAGCAGGTAAAGGCGATGTTCCCGTATGCGCAGATCCTGCGTATGGATGCCGATACAACGAAGCAGAAGGGCGATTACGAAGCTATACTGTCTTCATTTGCCAACCGTGAAGCGGATATCCTCATAGGGACTCAGATGATAGTCAAGGGACATGATTTTCCGTATGTGACGCTCATGGGAATCCTAGCAGCGGATATGTCGCTTAACGCCAATGATTTCAGGGCAGGAGAGAGGACGTTCCAACTGCTTGTCCAGGCTGCGGGAAGGGCCGGAAGGGATGCATCCCATGGCGAGGTCATCATCCAGACATACCGGCCGGATCACTATGCGATCAAAGCTGCGGTCAGCCAGGATTATGAGGCATTCTTTGCGGAGGAGATGATGTACAGGACGCTCATGTCCTATCCTCCGTGCGGACACATGATGGCGATAATGACGGAAAGCGGCAACGAGAAGGACGCGGCTGCGTTTGCTCATTCGTTGGCATGCGCCCTTTCGGGGTGTATAATGGGCAGGGCGGTACTGATAGGCCCGACGCCTGCATCTATCCGCAAGCTGAAGGATATTTACAGGTACATGATATATGTCAAATCAAAAGATGAAAAGCTTCTTGAAGAGGTAAAGGATAAAGCGGAAGAATATCATGCATCAAGCGCATCCAAGGTCAGGATCAGCTTTGACCTTGACCCGATGAACGGATATTAAGGAGGATATATGGCACTGCGGCAGATAAGGGAAATTGGTGATGCGTGTCTTACCAAGGTATGTAAGAACGTGAAGGAAGTAAATGACAGAACACTCGATCTTATCGACGATCTTCTTGAGACTATGTATGATGCCGAAGGAGTCGGTCTTGCGGCACCCCAGGTCGGGATATTGAAGAGGATCGCGGTGATAGATGCGGGCGAGGATTATCAGGACGGCCCGCTCGTGCTGATCAATCCCGAGGTGATCGAGACCGACGGAGAGCAGACAGATTACGAAGGATGCCTGTCCGTGCCCGGAAAGGTCGGAAGGGTGACAAGGCCCAACAGAGCCGTTGTCAAGGCATATGATACGGATATGAATGAGTTCACGGTTGAAGGCGAGGGCCTTCTGGCAAGAGCGCTCCTTCACGAGATAGAGCATCTTGACGGACATATGTACGTAGAGAAGGTGACCGGACCGCTGCTTACAAATGAGGAACTGGCACAGATCCTAAAGGAACAGGAAGAGCAGGAAAAAGGGGAAGGCAGCAGTAAGGAGAGCGAATGAAGATTCTGTTCATGGGAACACCGGACTTTGCCGAAGGGATCCTCAGGGCGATCATCGACAGCAACGATCACGAGGTCGTTGCTGTCGTAACCCAGCCCGATCGTCCGAAGGGGCGCAGCAAAGCACTTGCCGAAAGCCCGGTAAAGGTACTTGCAAAGCAGCATAACATACCGGTCCTGCAGCCGGAGAAGATAAAATGCGAGGATGAGGTCGCAAAGCTTAAGGCGATCGATGCCGATATCTATGTGGTTGCGGCGTTCGGACAGATACTGTCGAAGCAGATACTTGATATCCCGCGCTACGGGTGCATAAACGTTCATGCGTCGCTCCTTCCGAAGTACCGCGGTGCTTCCCCGATACAAAAGGCGATCGCCGACGGCGAGAAGGTGACCGGAGTTACGATACAGAAGATGAACGAGGGTGTTGATACCGGAGATATAATCTCTGCCGTTACCGTTCCGATAAGGCCTGATGAGACCGGAGGCTCGCTGTTTGACACGCTTGCCGAAGAAGGTGCAAAGCTTATCGTTACGACTCTTTCCGACATAGAGACCGGGAAGGCAACGTATACCCCTCAGGACGATAAGGCTGCAACATATGCGGGACTTATCAAAAAGGAAATGGGAAATATCGACTGGAGCGAGAGCGCAACTTTTGTCGAACAGAAGATAAGGGCCTATACACCGTGGCCCGGAGGGTTCACACATCTGTCACAAAAAGTGCTTAAGATAAAAGAGTGCAGGGCCGAAGAAGGCAGCACAGGCGGCGCTGCCGGAGAAGTTACGGATGTGACAAAGGATTCGTTTACGGTCGCATGCGGCAGCGGGGCTTTAACCGTAACAAGAGTACAGGCTGAAGGCAAGAAGGAGATGACGGTCCATGATTTTCTCCTTGGGAACAGCTTGAGTGTCGGAACAATACTTGGAGGTTAGATCATGTCATATGTAAATTACGGCGGATACGGATACGGGATGGGAGGAATGAGTTATCTGCTCGTCCTTATCGGTGCGGCACTTTGTCTTATAACATCGGGGCTCGTAAAGTCCACTTACAGAAAATACTCCAAAGTCGCTTCGATGTCACACATGACCGGTGCCGAGGTTGCGCAGTCGATCCTGAAGAAGGAGGGCGTTTATGATGTCCATGTGGAAAGGATCGGAGGAGAGCTTTCGGATCATTTTGATCCTGCCGCAAAGGTCGTAAGGCTCTCTGCCGATGTGTATGATTCCGACAGTATTTCTGCCGTAAGCGTTGCCGCACATGAGTGCGGACATGCCGTACAGTATAATGAAGAATACTTCCCGCTGAAGCTTCGAAGTGCCATTTTACCGGCTGCAAGTTTCGGTTCAAAGTACGGACTGTGGATCGTTATCGCCGGACTGTTCATCAGCTTTTTCAGACCCCTCGTATTTATCGGGATCGTGCTGTTTGCGTTCGGGGTTCTTTTCCAGATCGTAACCCTTCCCGTGGAGTTTGACGCTTCCCGCAGGGCGCTTGTGATACTTGATGAAATGGGGATTCTGGCCGAGGAGGAAGAGCAGGGGGCACGGGCCGTGCTTAAGAGTGCGGCGATGACATACGTTGCATCCGCGGCGGCATCGATACTGTCGCTGATAAGACTGATCCTGATTTCGCGCGGCGGCAGGAGCAGACGTGACTGATGTCCGGCGTATAGCCTATGAAACCCTTCTTATGGTGGAGGAGGGTAAGGGCACCAATACGCTTACAAAAGATGTTCTTGATAAATACTCATATCTTGATGTGCGCGACAGAGGCCTTTTAAAGAGGCTGATAGAAGGCGTGACGGAGAGACGTATATCGATAGATCATGTTCTTGATCAGTTTTCCACCGTCAAGGTCAAAAAGATGAAAAAGCAGGTGAGGACGCTCCTTCGGATGGGGGTGTACCAGCTGCTGTACATGGATAAGATGGAAGATCATGCGGCGATCTTTGAGACCGTAAGGATCGCCAAAAAGACGAAGGGTGCGGCAATGTCGGGCTTCGTCAATGCGGTGCTGCGCGCGGTTTCGAAAAACATCGACGACATCGTCTGGCCGGCTGAGGAGGACGGTGTCATAAAATATCTGTCTGTAAAGTATTCATGTCCCGAGTGGATAGTCGAAAAGCTCATAAGCGAACAGGGAAGGGATAAGGCCGAAGACGTTCTGGCACTTTCCGTCAGCGTACGTCCCGTGACCGCAAGGGTAAACCTCTCTGTAACAACGGTTGAGGATGTTATTTCATCGGGCAAGGCATCAGCATCGGATATATGCGATATCGCGGTCAGCCTTTCGGATCATGATGATATCGCGTCATTGAGCATTGTCTCAAAAGGAGACGTGGTCATCCAGGATATCGCCTCCATGCTCGTATGTCTTGCGGCCGGTATCAGAGAAAGTGATACGGTACTCGATCTTTGTGCCGCCCCGGGCGGAAAATCACTCCATGCGGCGGATATCGCAACAAAAGGGCATGTATATGCATTTGATGTATCTTCTGCCAGGGCATCGCGCATAGAAGAAAACGCAAACAGATGCGGCTTTACAAATATCACTGTTAAGACAATGGATGCGACGCAGCACGATACCGGACTTGAAGGCTTTGCGGATGTTGTTATAGCTGATGTTCCGTGCTCGGGACTCGGTGTCATGGGCAGAAAGAATGACATCAAGTACAGCATAACACCCGGACAGATAGAAGAGCTTGCCGCGCTTCAGAAGAAGATACTCGAAAACGCGGCAACATATGTCAGGGACGGCGGAACGCTCATCTTTTCCACATGCACATGCTCAGAGGCCGAAAATCAGGGAAATGTCCGTTTTCTTACCGGGAAGTGTGGGCTTGAACCGGTGGGATTTTACGATATTCTTCCCGAAAGATTAAGAGATGATACCGCAAAGGAAGGATATATCCAGTTGTACGGAAAAGATAGGGCAACTGACGGGTTTTTTATAGCAAGGTTTACAAAATGAACGGGATAAGGGATCTTAGATCATATACATACGATGAGATCAGCAAAATTGCCAATGAGGCCGGGGCAAAGCCTTATGTTGCCCGGCAGATATTCGGATGGCTTCACGATAAGAAGACAGATGACATATCATCGATGACCAACGTGTCAAAGAGCGTCAGGGAGTTTCTTGCAAAAGAGTATCCGATACGTCCCGTTAAGCGCAGCAGCGTTTTGATCTCACAAATAGACGGTACGAGAAAATACATACACAGCCTTTATGACGGGAACATCATAGAGACCGTGATGCTTCCGTATGATTTCGGAAACAGTGCATGCATCAGTTCGCAGGCCGGGTGCAGGATGGGATGTGCTTTCTGTGCATCGACCATTGACGGGCTTGCCAGAAACCTTACCGCAGGGGAGATGGCCGCCCAGATATATTCTCTTGAGGAAGATGCCGGGGAGAGGATCAACCATGTCGTGATCATGGGAAGCGGTGAGCCTTTTGACAATTACGACGAACTCGACAGGTTCATCCGTATCATAACAGATGAAAGAGGGGCAAACCTCAGTGGGAGAAACATCACTGTCAGCACCTGCGGGATCGTACCGAAGATCAGAGAGTTTGCAAACAGGAAATATGCCCTGACACTTGCGCTCTCGCTTCATGCCGTGACCGATGAGAAGAGAAAGAAGATAATGCCCATAGCGGCCCGATATCCGCTTTCGGAAGTACTTGATGCATGCAGGTACTATTTTGATGCGACGGGGCGCAGAATAACGCTTGAATACAGCCTTATTTCGGGGTTTAACGATAGCGATGAGGATATGAAGGGCCTGGCATCGATCGCCCGTGATCTGTCGGCTCATGTAAACCTCATTCCGGTCAATCCGATAAAGGAGCGCAACTTTGCCCCAACAAGCCCGAAAGACGCGATTTTACTTAAAAATAAACTTGAAAAAAACAATATAAATGTTACTATAAGAAGGGAAATGGGGCGCGATATTTCTGGGGCCTGTGGTCAGTTGCGCCGCAGTTTTTCTGATTATGAAGTTTATGGAGACCGGAATGCTTAAGACTTATTCAATGACGGATATAGGCAGAAAGAGGAAACTCAACCAGGATACGGTCTATTCCTGTGAGCATCCGCTTGGAAACCTCAATAATCTGTTTATAGTATGTGACGGTATGGGAGGCCATAAAGCCGGCGATTACGCATCGGCATATACCGTCAGGGCGATCGAGCGTGAAGTGGAGGCATGCGAGGACAAGTCCCCGATCAAGATACTCCGCGAGGCCATTACGATCGCAAATACCGAGATATACGAGAAGGCATCGACCGAGGCTGATTTTGCCGGGATGGGTACAACATGTGTGGCTGCGACCATCGCGGATGATACTTTGTATGTCGCAAATGTCGGCGACAGCAGGCTGTATCTTATCGACAGGTCGATAACACAGGTCACAAAGGACCATTCACTCGTTGCCGAGCTTGTCAGAAAAGGCTCGCTTGATGAGAGCCAGGCAAAAGCTCACCCGGACAAGAATATCATAACCAGAGCGATCGGAGCCGCTCCCACTGTTGAGATCGATTTTTTCGAAGTCGAACTGGGCACGGGGGATATTATCTTAATGTGCACCGACGGCCTTACGAACATGGTGGATGATGATGAGATCCTCCGTATAGTAAAGACCGGAGTGGACGTTCCGGATATTGCGGAAAACCTGATCAGGATGGCTAATCATAACGGCGGGAAAGATAATATAGGGGTTGTTATCATCGAAACGTCAGAGGAGAGTTAAATGCTTGAGATAGGTACGTTTTTAGGAGACAGATACGAGATCCTCGAACTGATCGGAAGCGGTGGCATGGCCGACGTATACAAGGCCAAGTGTCACAAGCTCAACAGGTTCGTTGCAATAAAGGTGCTGAAGAGTGAGTTCTCTTCGGATTCGAGCTTTGTTTCGAAGTTCAAGGCCGAGGCGCAGGCCGCCGCGGGTCTGATGCATCCGAACATCGTCAACGTCTATGACGTCGGCGAAGAGAGACGGATGTATTACTTCGTCATGGAGCTTGTTGAGGGTATCACTCTCAAACACTACATCGAGAAGAAGATAAGACTTACGGCCAAAGAGGCTGTAAGTATAGCTATCCAGGTGTCCATGGGTATCGAGGCCGCACATAACAACGGCATCATCCACCGCGACATCAAGCCTCAGAACATAATCATTTCCAAGGAGGGAAAGGTTAAGGTTGCGGACTTCGGTATCGCAAAGGCTGCAACGAGCAATACCGTAACCTCCCATGCGATGGGCAGTGTTCATTACACTTCCCCCGAGCAGGCAAGGGGCGGATATTCAGATGCCAAGTCGGATATATATTCCATAGGTATCACACTGTTTGAAATGATTACAGGACACGTTCCTTTTGACGGTGAGACAACGGTCGCCGTGGCGATCAAGCATATCCAGGAGGAGATGCCCTCACCGCGTGTTTACGTTCCGGATGTACCGATAAGCGTTGAACAGATCATCGCAAAGTGCTGCCAGAAGAATCCCGACAGGAGATATGCGAACGTCGGCCAGCTTATCCGCGACCTGAAGCATTCTCTCACCAATCCTGACGATGAATTTGTCGTGATCCAGGAGCCCGCATCCGAAGGCGGTACGAAGAACATATCCGATGCCGAGAAACAGCTTATCAGAAAACAGACGTCGGGAATGGCGCCGATACCGACCCCGGTTCCGGAAGAAGTGGTACAGCCCAAGGCCGAGAGGAAAAAATCATACGCTATACCGGAAGAAGACGATCTTCCCGATGATGATTTTGAAGATGTGTTCGGTATCAGGGACAGAAAGCCCAGAGAGGGCAAGACCGGTTCACGTCCCGCTCCTGCTCCCGCAACGGGGCGCCGTAAGAAAAAGAAGGCACCTGTTAAGGAGACTTACAGGGACAGGAAAAATGATTATTACGAGGATGAGATGGATGATGACGTTGATCCCAAGATGGAAAAGGTCATCACGATACTGCTTGTTATCGCAGCCATACTCATCACTATAGGTGCTGTCGTTCTGATAGGTAAGTTCTTCGGGGCATTCTCCGGCAGTTCATCCGATGATTCCGAGGAACTCAAGATAGAAACATCGGCCGGCACGACAACGGTTCCGAACGTTGTCGGAATGACTGTTGCAGATGCGGGAGAGGCGCTGACACGCGCAGGACTTACCGCCAAGGCAACATACCAGGAATCGACCGAATATGATAAAGATTACATCGTATCCCAGGATATCGAGGGTAATACCCAGGTGGCTACGGGCACGGTGTTAAACCTTGTTGTCTCAAGCGGCAAGATAGTCGGAGTGACGGTTCCCGATGTTGTCGGGCTTACCGAAGCTGAAGCGAAGGTCAAGCTTGAGGCGGAAGGATTTTCCATGCAGAAGCAGCTCCTTGAGAGTGCAACGGTCGAAAAGGGTCTTGTCATCTCGCAGACACCTCTTGGCGCCGAGACGGCGGCAAAGGGCAGCCCGATAACCGTTGTTATCAGTTCGGGGCTTAGTGTTGACCAGGTTAAGGTTCCCGACTTTACCGGTAAGACAGAAGAAGAGGCCAAGGTCGTTATCGAGGAGGAAGGACTGTCCATCGGAACCGTGACGGAGGAAGAATCCGATACGGTCGAAAAGGGCAAGGTAATATCACAGACACCTTCCGCGGACGGAGTCGTCGATAAGGGTACTGCCGTAAACCTCAAGATAAGCCTGGGCAAGAAGATCAAGTCATATTCATGTTCGGTCGAGGTCAATTCTCCCGCTAACTTCATGGAAGGTTCGGAAGCCGTTATAGTACTTCTGTCGCCTTCGGGTGAAGAACTCGGAAGATTCTCAACGACGTCATTTCCGTATACCGTATCCAAGAGCGGCATCAGCGATGTATCAAGCGGTGTTGTTACGATCACATACCTGTCGGCTGAAGGCACATGGGAGACGACCAGCCCTACGGCAGTAAGCTTTACTGCGGAAGAGGATTGATGCAGGGAAGGATCATAAAAGGAGTCGGCGGATTCTACTATGTCCATACCGGAGACGGTATATACACTTGCAAGGCAAAGGGACTGTTCAGACTGGACCGTATGAAGCCTCTCGTGGGAGACGAGGTTGAGATGGATGTCATACCCGGCGAGGAGATGGTCGGGAACATCACGAAGATATACGACAGGCGTAATGTTCTGATACGCCCAAATGTGGCCAATGTGGATCAGGCGCTCATCATTTTCGCCCTGACGCACCCTGAGCCCAATTTCGTTACACTTGATAAGATGATCCTGCAATATAAGGCACAGGGACTTCCTGTGCTCATATGCTTTAATAAAGAGGATCTTACGGATGATGCTGCAGTACGGGCAGTATCATCCGATTACGCATCAAGCGGTTGCTCTTTGTTTATCACAAGCGCGAAGGAACGCGAGGGAACAGACGAACTTGCAGATGCACTTGCCGGGTATACGACGGCTGTCGCGGGCCCTTCGGGAGCTGGTAAATCATCCATTATAAACTGCCTGTTGCATGAGGATAAAATGCTCACCGGAAATATCTCCGAAAAGCTTGCGAGAGGAAAGCATACGACCAGGCATTCCGAGATTATCCCGATAGCATCAGATACATATATAATAGACACGCCGGGATTCGGATCCTTCGATCTGTACGATATCAAAGCGGAAGATCTGTCGGGGTATTA
Organism: Lachnospiraceae bacterium; assembly: GCA_017432845.1. Taxonomy (GTDB): domain Bacteria; phylum Bacillota; class Clostridia; order Lachnospirales; family Lachnospiraceae; genus UBA2868. Next base: position 10,053 of record JAFRIL010000065.1, read on the forward strand.
TGAGGAGTTTACCGACCATACGGCGTGTCGCTTTATGCCGTGCTCACATACACACGAGCCGGGATGTGCCGTAAAGGCCGCAATGGAATGCGGTGATATACCGCGCAGTAGATATGACAATTACGTATACATATACAATGAACAAAGCCAAGCAAGGAGATACTGACAATGCTTATTCTGTCGCCATCAATTCTGGCTGCTGATTTTACCGTCCTCGGGGAGCAGATGGCAAAGGTCGAGGAGGGCGGATGCGATTACTTCCATTTTGACGTTATGGACGGAATGTTCGTACCCAATATATCGTTCGGAATACCTGTACTTGCATCGGTAAGAAAGTTCACAAAGAAGACTCTCGACGTTCATCTCATGGTTCAGGATCCGGGCCGCTATATCGATAAGTTCATCGATGCGGGCGCCGATATTGTTACGATACACAAAGAGGCAACGGATGATGCAAAAGCTGTTATAGATGCGATCCATCAAAGAGGGAAACGTGCCGGGCTTGCCATCAAGCCCAATACCGATATTGATGAGCTGAGCGCACATTTCGGGGATGCCGATATGTTCCTTATAATGACGGTCGAGCCGGGATTCGGAGGCCAGAAATACATGGATATGTGCACGGATAAGATCAGGGAACTTCGGAGCAGGCTTAGCGCCAAAGGACTTGATACCGACATTCAGGTCGACGGAGGCATAACAAGAGACAATATCAGGACGGTGATAGATGCCGGAGCGAACGTGATCGTAATGGGCTCATCGGTGTTTGGCGGCGACATCAAAGCAAATGCAGCTTATTTTACCGAACTGTTTGCAAAATACAATAAAGGAGAGATCCAATGAAGAACTATATCAAGATCGCACGTCCCGACCACTGGGTCAAAAACGCTTTTATACTTCCGGGATCAGCCATCGCGGTCCTGCTGACTGATTTTACGTTTTCGGCTGATGTGATCGTACGGTTTATAGCCGGATTTCTGGCAACGTGCTTTATCGCATCGGCAAACTATGTAATAAACGAATGGCTTGATGCCGAGTTCGACAAATACCATCCGACCAAAAAGAACCGACCGGTCGTATCCGAGAACATGAAGTTTTCACTGGTCATGATCGAGTACGCGGTCCTTATAATACTTGGAGTCCTTTGCTCGCTTATGGTGGGCAGGGTATTTCTGTATATGGAACTGTGGCTTCTTATCATGGGAGTGCTCTATAACGTAAAGCCTGTCAGGACCAAGGATATCCCTTATCTTGATGTTTTATCCGAGTCGATTAACAACATGATCAGACTGCTTCTCGGATGGTTTATCATCACGCAGGACTTCCAGCCGCCGATCAGTATACTTATCGGATACTGGTTTGCGGGAGCTTTCCTCATGGCAACAAAGCGTTTTGCGGAATACCGTATGATCGGGGATCCTTCGGTTGCGGGCCTGTACAGGAAGAGCTTTGTGCATTACTCGGAGACGTCACTTCTCGTGTCTTCATTCTTCTATGCGATGTGTGCGACATTCTTCATCGGAGTGTTCATGATCAAATACCGGATGGAATACATCATTGCGATGCCGTTCGTGTTCGGGCTTTTCTGCTTCTATCTGTACATCGCCTTCAAGCCTGATTCGGCAGTCCAGAAGCCCGAGAAGCTCTACAAGGAGAAAAAACTCCTGGCTTATATCGCACTGCTTGTCATAATCCTTCTGATACTGACGATAGTGGATATACCGATGCCTTCGTACTGGACCACTCCGACATTGTTTGATGTGTGAGCGATGAACAGATCATTTGACGATTACAGCCTTTATGTGTTCGATCTTGACGGTACGCTTTATGACCAGCCAAAGCTCCGTCTGATCATGGCCGTAAGGCTTATGAAATATTATCTTTGCCATCCTTTCAGGATAAAAGAACTGCTTCTTTTGTCAA
>JAFRIL010000066.1 GCA_017432845.1 Lachnospiraceae bacterium
GGAAAAAGAAGGCTTTGAAGCAGTATTTATCGGCAGCGGCGCCGGACTTCCAAGATTCATGGGCATTCCCGGTGAGACTGCAAGCGGAGTATATTCCGCAAACGAATACCTGACAAGAAGCAATCTAATGAAGGCGTTCAGGGATGATTACGATACTCCGATCAATCCCGGAAAAAAGGTTGCAGTAGTCGGCGGCGGTAACGTTGCAATGGACGCTGCCAGGACCGCACTTCGACTTGGCGCCGATGTTCACATCGTATACAGAAGAAGTGAGGAAGAGCTTCCTGCCAGGGTTGAGGAAGTACACCATGCCAAGGAAGAAGGGATCATCTTCGATCTTCTGACCAATCCAACCGAGATTCTTACTGACGAGAACGGCTGGGTATGCGGCATGAAATGTATCAGGATGGAGCTCGGAGAGCCTGATGAATCAGGAAGAAGGTCTCCTGTCGAGATTCCCGGATCTGAGTTTACGATCGAGGTTGATACGGTCATCATGTCTCTCGGAACAAGCCCCAATCCGCTTATTTCCTCGACGACAAAAGGCCTTGATACGAACAGGAGAAAATGTATCGTTGCCGATGAGCAGACCGGAGCTACATCCAAGCCCGGTGTATTTGCCGGCGGAGATGCGGTTACGGGTGCCGCAACAGTCATACTTGCGATGGGTGCAGGCAAGGCCGCTGCAAAAGGCATTGACGAGTACTTGAAGAACAAGTGATCATTTAAGGGAGGATACGCCATGTTGATGGTAGACATCATCAGGAAGAAGAGAGACGGCCAGAGGCTATCGAAGGAAGAGATAGACTTTTTCATAAACGGATATGTCAAAGGCGAGATACCCGATTACCAGGTGTCTGCCCTTATGATGGCTATCTTCTTTAACGGTATGGATGATGAAGAAACAGCGGATCTTACAAAGGCAATGCTGTATTCCGGCGAAAAACTGGATCTGTCGGCGATCAAGGGATTCAAGGTCGACAAGCATTCCACCGGTGGTGTCGGCGATAAGACATCGCTTGTTCTGACACCTATGGTAGCCAGCCTCGGAGTTCCCGTTGCCAAGATGAGCGGAAGAGGACTCGGACATACCGGAGGTACGATAGATAAGCTCGAAAGCTTCAAAGGTTTTTCGACATCCATAACAAATGATCAGTTCATACATAACGTAAACACTATCGGCATATCGATCATGGGACAGACCAAGGATCTGGCTCCTGCGGATAAGCTTCTGTATGCCCTAAGAGATGTAACTGCAACCGTAGATAATATGTCTCTTATAGCAAGTTCGATCATGAGCAAGAAGCTCGCGGCCGGTGCGGACGGTATCGTACTTGACGTAAAATCAGGAAGCGGAGCTTTTATGAAGACCGATGAGGACGCATTCGAGCTTGCAAAGAAGATGGTCGATATCGGAAAGCGTGCAGGTGTTCGTACCATGGCTGTGATTTCCGACATGGACCAGCCGCTTGGACGCGCTGTGGGTAACTCCATGGAGGTTAAGGAAGCTATCAAGACTCTTTCCGGAGAAGGCCCCGATGATCTCAGAGAACTGTGCCTGACACTCGGCAGCTATATGGTATATTTTGCCGGTAAGGCAGGATCGCCTGATGAAGCAAGAGCGCTTCTTAAAGAGCAGCTCTCAAACGGGAAGGCACTTGATAAGTTTGCCGATTTTATCGAAGCACAGGGTGGAGTAAGGGATGAGGTATATAATACTGAGAACCTTCCGAAGGCTTCAAAGAGCAGGATTCTTACGGCTGATAAGGATTGCTATGTTTCCTCTATCATGAGTGAGGATGTCGGAGTCGCATCCCTGCTTCTTGGCGGAGGAAGACGTTCCAAGGAAGATGTCATCGATCTGTCGGTCGGTATCTACCTTCACAAAAAGGTCGGCGAGAAGTGTAATAAAGGCGAGAAGATCGCAACGCTTTACGGTAACGACGACAAAAAGATAGATGAAGCTTATAAGAGGATCACAGGAGCATATGATTTTTCAGATACTCCTGTTTCTTCTAATACTCTTATTAAAGGTATCGTTGAGTAATGGATGATATTATCATAGACCAGCAGGATCTTCGCAATGTATTTGGTCCTTTTGATAAGCATTTAAAGATCATAGAAGACGCATTTAAGACAAGCGTTGTAGAGCGTAACGGTGTAATACGTATCATTGGCGATGAGAGCGGAAGCATTCTTACGAAAGCCGTTCTTACGGAACTGATGGAACTGTCCAAGAGAGGTAATACGATAACGCAACAGGAAGTTTTGTATTCCATAGATATGCAGTCTGAAAATGTAAAGGATTCCCTCCTTAGCGCAGACGAGACACTTATATGCCGTACAACGACCGGAAAACCGGTCAAGCCCAAGACTCTTGGCCAGAAGGCATATGTGGATGCTATGAAGAACAACATGATCGTCTTCGGACTCGGGCCTGCCGGAACAGGAAAGACATATCTGGCAATGGCTATGGCGATCACTGCTTTTCGCAATGAGGAGGTCGGAAGGATCATTCTGACAAGGCCTGCGATAGAAGCCGGAGAAAAGCTGGGTTTTTTGCCCGGAGATCTTCAGAGCAAGGTCGATCCTTATCTGCGCCCGCTCTATGATGCGCTATACCAGATAATGGGGGCGGAGAGCTTTGCTCGTAATATGGAGCGCGGTCTTATCGAGGTGGCACCACTTGCATACATGAGAGGCCGTACTCTTGATAACGCATACATCATACTTGATGAGGCGCAGAACACCACACCTGCGCAGATGAAGATGTTCCTGACAAGGATAGGTTTCGGCTCGAAGGTCGTTATCACCGGAGACAGGACCCAGAAGGATCTTGCAAGGGATATGGTATCGGGCCTGGATATCGCCATAAAGGTGTTGTCCGGTATAGAGGATATAGCTTTTTGTAACCTGACTAGCCGAGATGTTGTAAGGCATCCCCTGGTACAGAGGATAGTAAAGGCTTACGAGACATACGAAGATAAACAGACAAAGAAGAAGACGAAATGACACCTTTATTCGAATGTGAGACGGAAGTTACATGGGAATTTGACTATATGGATCTGTATGAGCGCTCTGCGTCTGCTGCCCTTGATGCGGAAGGTTGCCCTTATGAGGTATCCGTATCACTTCTTCTTACGGATGATGAGGCTATCAGGCAGATAAACAATGACAGCCGCGGGATAGATAAGGCTACCGACGTGCTCAGTTTTCCCATGATCGAGCTTCCAGCGCCGGCCGATTTTTCACGTCTTGAAGAAGATGAGATGTGTTTTGATCCGGATACGGGAGAGCTGCTCCTGGGGGATATAGTACTGTCCAAAGACAGGATAGAAGCCCAGGCAAAAGAGTACGGACACAGCCTGGAACGAGAATATTCATTTCTCATTGTTCACAGCATGCTCCATCTGATGGGGTATGATCACATGAAAGATGATGACAGGAAATTAATGGAAGAAAGGCAGAAGATCATAATGGCAAATCTTGCCGCAGATCTTCCGGAACTTGCTGTTTGATGGAAGGAAATCGGCCTGCTCCGCAGAATTCCAATTTCATAGTACAGGGCGGTATACTTGCAGCCGCAGGTATCATCAGCAGGATAATCGGATTTATCTACAGGATACCGCTCCAGAACACGATCGGCGATGCCGGTATGGGATATTACTCCGCGGCATTTCAGATATATTCCATAATGCTCATCATATCATCATACAGCCTTCCGGTCGCGGTCTCCAAGCTTGTTGCCGCAAGGGCCGCCAAGGGACAGTACAGGAACGCCAGGAGATTTTTCCACGGGGCGCTCCTTTTTGCTACTCTGACCGGTGGCGCGACATGCCTTGTTGTATTGTTCGGAGCCGACACGCTTGCGGGAAATATAATGAGCATGCCCAAATCTGCGATAGCACTTCGCATGCTGGCACCGACACTTTTGATCGTTGCCCTCATGGGTGTCATCCGAGGATATTTTCAGGGCCTCGGGACAATGGTCCCGACCGCATTTTCACAGCTTATTGAGCAGATAGTTAATGCAGTGATTTCAGTCGTTGCCGGAATATATCTGTTTGAGTATGGTGCGAAGGTGGCAGCGATACTTCGCGACAGTGATTTTCAGCCTGCATGGGGTGCAGCAGGAGGTACGCTTGGTACAGGCGCCGGAGCGCTTTCGGGACTACTTGTACTTCTTATCATGTTCGCTGTTCACAAGCGAAGGATCAGGAAGGATATTATCAAGGACTCGGCAAGATACGTCGATTCATACGGCAAGATCTTTTCCGTCATATTGATCACTGTGCTTCCCGTAATATTGTCTACGACTATATATAACATCAGCGATACGCTCGATCAGGGACTGTTCAACTATGTGATGGATGCCAGGGGATTTTCCTCGATCAAGGCGGAATACTGGGGAATATACGCGGGTAAATACAGGGTCCTGACGAACGTTCCGATCGCACTTGCAAATGCCCTGTGCTCATCGATGATGCCGTCGCTTGCCGCGTGTATCGAGAACAGGGACAGAAGACTGGCAAGACATAAGGTTGCCATCGGCATCAGATTTGTGATGATACTGTCGATCCCGTGTGCCGTAGGACTTGCGATCCTGGGACGCCCGCTTATCTCTTTGATGTTTACCGGCGAGGTTGAGATCCCTGCAATGCTTCTTCGAATGGGATCCGCATCGGTCGTATTTTATTCGCTTTCGACACTTTCAAACGGGGTGCTCCAGGGCATAGACAAGATGAGGATCCCGGTCAGGAATGCGGCGATCGCTCTTGTGCTTCACCTTGGCATATTATATCTTACGATAAACGTACTTGACTGGAAACTGTACGGTGTCGTTGTTGCATGTATGGCGTTCGGACTTCTGATGTGCATACTCAACTGGGTCAGTATCTCAAGACATCTTCACTATCATCAGGAGATCAGAAGGACATTTATCATACCTCTCATTTCATCGGCTGTTATGGGCGGTGTTATGTGGCTTCTGTATTTTATTCTTTCCAAGACATCAACCGATCTTATAAGTGTCGTGGTAACTTCTCTTGTAGGAATGATCGTATACTTTGTTGTTCTGATGCTGCTTCGCGGTGTAAGAGAGAGTGAGATCAGGAGTCTTCCGGGCGGAGGATTTATCGCAACGGTCGCACACTTATTCAGATTGCTGTAGATAGGGATAACATTATGAAGACAGCCATAATCGGCGGCGGTGCATCGGGAATGATCGCCGCTATAATCGCAAACAGATGCGGCGATGAGGTCACGATATTCGAGCATATGCAAAGAGTGGGCAAGAAGCTTCTTCTTACCGGAAACGGCCGATGCAATCTGTCAAATACCGACATGGATCTGCGTCATTTTCACTCGAACAATCCTGAAAGGGTCAGAGCCGTTCTTGATAAGTGCCCTCCGGCAAAAACGCTTTCTTTTTTTGAAGGACTCGGTCTTTATATCAAGGACAAGGGCGGATATCTGTACCCTTATTCCGAAAATGCATCCGCTGTCGTTGATGTACTGAGGTTTTCCATAAGGGATATGGGGATCGATGTGATGACGGAGGCTGATGTTTCATCAGTAAGAAAGGTTTCGCAGGGAAACGACAGGAACGTTGAAGGAAAATTTATCGTAACTTCAAACGGGATAAAGCATACATTTGACAAGATCATAATATGTACAGGTTCGGCCGTACAAAGAAATACTGGATCCGACGGAAGCGGATACAGGTTCGCCAGGGATTTCGGACATACGATCATACAACCGCTTCCGGCACTTACATATCTTACATGCGCTGATGATTTCTTCCCGTCAATAGCGGGTATCAGGGCCAGGGCACAAGTGGCGCTTTATACCGGCAA
>JAFRIL010000067.1 GCA_017432845.1 Lachnospiraceae bacterium
AACGATTTTTATTAAGCCAATCAAGAAGTATGATTCTGACGGGATCAAGCGCATCAGGAAGTCGCTTAACCTGACGCAGGCATTATTTGCAGGTGTGCTGGGGGTTTCTCCTAAGACGGTGGAGGCTTGGGAATCCGGAAGGAATATTCCCATGGGCCCCGCTTCAAGAGTTCTTGATCTGTTGGCGGAGGATAAGGAACTGGCTGACAGATTCATGAAGATGGGATAAGCTGGGCATCATCCGTTTTCAAATAATGCTGTTTTAGTGTGGGTTTACAGCGGGTCCGAAAGGGCCCGCTTGTTGTTTACCGTGCAACATTATTTTGATACAATAATGGCATATGACAGGGACGATTAATCTTACAGCCGTATATGTTGCCGACTATGCCGGAGTGCTGATCCTGTTGCTCATCCTGCTTGCCAAGGGATGGGAACTGCCGGGAAGGCGTGGTGAGTCGCGCATCCTGCTGATGCTTATCATCGCATCCATGATCAACTGTCTGATAGATCCTTTCATCTTTGCCGTTGACGGGCTTCCGGGACCTGTAAACCGCGCCGTTGTTGTCTACGGCAATTCCGCGATATTCCTGTACAATCTCATAGTCGGAACGGGCGTGCTCGCTCTTATCATAAGGCATATCAACAAGAAGATAGCCAGGGTCCAGTACATGATGATAGTGGTGCTTACCGTGCTTGAGACGATCATGCTTATAGTGAACCTGTTCAAACCGCTTGTGTTCTATGTAGATGAGAACAATGTTTACAGCAGGAGGCCGCTGTACTTTTTGTACATCGGCGTTGCATTTTATCTTCTGGTATACAGCCTTGTCGTATACATCACGGCCAAGATAAGGGACGGGTCCGTACGCTACTTCCCGGTATGGGAGTTCATCATTCCTATAATCTGCGGAGTTACGCTTCAGACGCTGTTTTACGGCATATCGACCCAACCGGTCAGTTTTGCTCTTGCCTTTTGCAGCATAGTTATCTGCCTGCAGAAAGAGTACCTGTATCTCGATAAGCTTACAGGCGCGTATAACAGGTATGAACTGGACAAGATCATCCGCCACTATGCAAGGCGCGGTCAGAAGAAGTTTGCCGCGATAATGCTTGATATGAACGGGTTCAAATCGATAAACGATGATTTTTCCCACAAGGAGGGTGACGAGGCACTGCGGAGCATGGCGCGTGTACTGACCCAGGTGGTCGGAAATGACGGAAACGTCATAAGGTTTGCCGGGGATGAGTTTGTTATCGTTATGGACGCGAATGACGACGCTGATGTGCCGGTGATCACCGAAAAGATCAACGATGCCATAAACACCTACAACGCCACATCGGGTAAGCCCTACTGCCTGTCGGCATCGATCGGCGGCAAGGTGTTTGATACAAGCGATGCGTCGGACGTTCTCGGCCGTATTGACCGGATCATGTACGAGAACAAAGTGGAATATTACAAAGATCATGACAGGAGGAGCAGGTAATTGCTTATTGATCAGATAGAAGACGTTGCAAGATGTGCCGGAGATATACTGCTGGGCGCAACACATCCCAGGGTATTTACCAAGGAAGGGCACGCAAACTTCTGCACGGAAACGGATGAGAAGGTTCAGGCATTTCTGATAGAAAAACTCGAAAAGGTACTTCCCGAGGCAGCTTTTCTAGGCGAAGAGGACGGAATAGACGTATTTACGAAGAAGATGTCCAAGGGATACGTATTTGTCCTCGATCCTATCGACGGGACGTCAAACTTTCTGTACGCTTACCGCCCTTCGGTAGTCTCAATCGGACTTCTCAAAGAAGGAAGACCATATATCGGAGTCATCTATAATCCGTATGACGACCTCATGTTTTCGGCCGAAAAGGGTAAGGGCGCATACATGAACGGCGAGAAGATCATATCTTCCGACAGGCCGCTTGAGCATTCGCTGGCCGTGTTCGGGAGCGCTCCGTATTATGAGGAACTGCTCGATAGGACATTTGAACTTGCCAGAAACCTTGTGCCGTTATGTGTTGATATCAGAAGAAGCGGGACGGCCGCATGGGATACGTGCTGTGTAGCCTGCGGAAAGGTCGGATTGTACTTTGAACTGCGCGTCCAGTTGTGGGACTATGCCGCGGCAGCGACCATTGCCGAAGAGGCCGGATGTGCGGTGACCGATATCGATGGAAATGAGCTTTCATTTACCGGGCCGTCGTCGATCCTTGTAAGATCGCCCGGTGTACCCGATATCCCGGACATTTTTGGCAAATAAGGTTCATTATCCGGGAGTGTATGACGATATACAGATCAGAGAAGTTGACAGCTTGTGAAAAGACTTGCGCGAACTGTCATATAGTGCTACAATTGTTACAAATAATCAGGTAATGGCATTCACGGGAAAGGAAATGTGACATGCAGGTAGGTGCAATATCAGCTGCGATGCCGATGCCTTACGTGTACAACACGAACAGGGTCGACAGAGCATCAATGAACAAGATAGCGCCCATCGAGGACGATCTTCTTGAGTCCAAGACCGATTTTTCCGGACTTACGGAAGATGAGAACATCAATCCTCTTGCAGTGGGCCAGACGAAGGATTTTGCGACAGTTCTCGATATGCAGATGCAGGCGGGAGCTCAGAACGCAGCAAGACTTGGATTGTTCTAAATGGGTCTGATTATTGGGAAGGTTACATTAAAGGGACGGTTCGTATGAACCGTCCCTTTTACTGTGCCTGTAAGCTTTTTCTTCAGGCGTTTAATATCTGAATCTTGTGATTATCTCATCGAGGTTATCAACGGATGCCAGAACAGCCTTAAGCTTTTCATGTCCGGCTTCATTAGCCTGTTGCATCTGCTCGGACTTGTCGGCGATATCCCTGATGCCGTCAGCCGAAGATGATGTCATGTCGTTGATCATATCCGTTGCAGCCGTGATCTCATCCATGTTGTTCTCAAGAGCAGTGATACCGTCTCTGATATTTGTCATGACACTGATGAAGTAATCGGCGTCTTCGCGGTATTTTTCGCCGGAGGCGGCAAAGTTCTGATAATCGGACAGAACCGTATTCTCAAGGTAGTTCATGACCTCGGAAATGCAGTCGCTCATACCGGCAACTGCCTGGTTGACTTCAACGACCATCTGAGTGATGTTATCGACCGCATGAAGCGTATCGGCAGCCAATGATCCGATCTCGGTCGCAACTACCGCAAATCCTTTACCCATCTCACCGGCTCTTGCTGCTTCGATGGAAGCGTTAAGCGCGAGCAGGTTTGTCTGCGAGGAGATGTTCTTGATATCCTCTGTAAGAGCGTTGATCTTGGAGACGGCCTTAGCCTGCTCGATCGCTTCCTCGGTACGAACCTTCATCTCGTCGTACATCTTGTGAGTCTGATCCATGGATGCGTTACTCTGATCACTCATGTCATTGGCGCGATGCTGTATCTCCTCAGAGTTCTTCTCACCGTCAAGTGCCAGGTCTGCGATATCCTTGGACTGTGCACGGATCGCACTTATGTTGTTTACGATATTGGAGGTGTTGTCGGCGGCATCCTGCATGGATCCTACAAGCTGGTTGGTTGCCTGCGAGTTGTCGTTTGCAAGCCTTGTATTATCCTCCATGATACTGCCGAGTTCATCGACATTGGCAGTGACAGTCTTTTCGACCTCGGTGAAGGAGTCGACCATGTCCCTGAACGCCTGGCGCATTCCGTGGATCTCATTTGCCATGTGGCCTATCTCATCGCGCTGTCTCTGAAGAGCTTCTGCCTGATTGGATGAAGTAAGGTCGAGCTTTGCGGTCTTTTCTATGATGCCTGTAAGCTTGTTGATGGGCTTGACCATGCTGTTTCCGACAAGAAGACCTACAACGGCACAGACGATGAGTGCAAGTGCCGCAACGCCAAGTATGTAATAAAGGAGCGTTCTGGAGTTGGCAAATATCTCGGACGACGGTGCGCAAAGTACGAGGAACTCATTGTTGGCCGTAGGTCTTACGACCATGATTTTCTCTACGCCGTTGTACTTGTATGTAAGAGAGCCTCCCGCATCGTTAAGGAGCGAAGCAAATCCGGCAAGTCCATCGCCGAGAGTTGATACTTCGGTGCCTTCGGGAACCGACTTGTGGTGCAGGATCTTTCCTTCCGAATTTGTCAGGAATCCGTAACCGCTGTCATATATCTTGATCGAGTCGACCATGTCGGTAAGCTCCGAAAATGCAACGTCCATACCGACGATACCGATCGAAGTGCCGTCTTCCGCAAACAGCGGGACTACATAGGAGATCATGTATACGTTGATGTTGCTGTTAAGATACGGATCCATCCAGAGCGGAGCGCCGTTGTTAATGGGGATGTAGTACCAGCCGACGTGCTCGAGATCGCTCGGATCGTACATTGAAAAATCGGTCGGAGTAACGGATTCGAACGGATCGGAAAGGGAATTCCGTGTAAGGAACAGTCCCGATGTCGGGGAAGAATACTCCGGATTGAAGCGGATGTAGCAGGTGATAACTCCTTCGGTGGACTCCGCAAAACGGAACGTATCATCGATAACCCATCCCGTGAAGCTGTCAGCGTAATTGACATCCTTCATGAAACGGTCCGTGCTCATACGCGACATTGCGATCGTTGCGAGCGTGTTTACCGACTGCTCCACACAGTCAACCTTGGAGTTGAGTTCGTTAGTAACACTTGTCGCGCGGTAGTTCATCGTTTCAATGGCTTCATCCTGTGTGACCTTCGTTGAGTTTACGATGACGAGAATGCTGATGATCGCAGCCGTCAGAAGTGAGCACAGAATGATACCGCCGATGATCTTGGTCTTAATGCTTTTCATGAGTGTAACCTCCCGGATAGTAGAGTTTTGGTACTCTGTTTCTACATTATATTATCTTGAACTTACCATTTCAATGGCCTAAAATGCACTTGAGGTACATATTATGACTGATGTTTTATCCGTAAAGATCATGAGAGATTCGGACGCGGCTGCGATCGAGTCGGGAACCGCGCAGAGCGAACTGATGATGCGTGCTGCAAAGGGCGTATTCTCGGCAGTTTCCTGGAAGGCCCCGGTTGCGATCGTATGCGGCAAGGGCAATAACGGCGGAGACGGAAAGGTTCTGGCGGGGCTGCTGACTGAGGCCGGGATTGACAATACAGTGTTTGAGGTAGTGGGACGGACTGAGACAGGGGGACGGACTGAGACAGGGGGACGGTTCCTCAGTCTCAAAGAATTTGAGACAAAGGAACCGTCCCCCTGTCTCAGTCTCAGTCTTGAAGGATTCGGTACGGTCGTCGACTGCCTGCTTGGCACGGGATTTCATGGGGATCTGCGGCCCAAGATCGAGGCGGCCGTTGATGTGATAAATGCATGCAGTGCCTATAAGGTAAGCGTAGATATAAACAGCGGGCTGAATGGCGATAGCGGAATGGCGAAGAAGTGTGTCATGTCCGATCTGACCGTTTCGATAGGAAGCTATAAGCCCGGGCATTTCCTTAACATGGCAAAGGATGTCATGAAAAGCAAAGTAAACGTTGACATAGGGATACCTCCCGTGGGAGAAGTATTTCATCTGATAGAGGAGGCCGATGTAAAGGCTGCCCTCGGAGTACGTGCCAACTTTTCCAACAAGGGAACATACGGATACTGTGCTCTTATCGGAGGGTCCACGCGCTACTCGGGCGCGATAAGGCTTGCGGCTCTTGCTGATGCGGCTATGCGAAGTGGTGCGGGCGTGGTAAAGATCGCGCTGCCGCAATCCCTCGTACATGATGTTACGCCGCATATCCTTGAAAGTACGCTTTTTCCGCTTGCGGATACAAGGAGGAAGTCGACAGGCGATAACGACGATCTTGATGCCGCGTCAACCAACGACCGCGAAGTCGCCTATGATCCCGCTCAGATCGATGAGCTTATCTCAAACGTCAGATGCGTAACGTTCGGGATGGGGATAGGTACCGGAGAAGGTGCCGCAGATATCCTAATGCATCTTCTTACGAAATACGAAGGAAACCTTGTCATCGATGCCGACGGCCTGACACTTCTGTCAAAACTTGACAAGGATATTTTAAAAGGGCGAAAAGGCTGCACGGTGCTCACTCCGCATATCAAGGAATTTTCGCGCCTTAGCGGGAAGGAGATCTCCGAAATAAACGAAGATCCGATCAAGAACGCAAGGCAGTACGCTTTTGATACGAATACGATACTTCTTCTTAAGGGACCGTCCACGATCGTAACAAACGGTGATATCGTATATATCGTTGACAGGGGCTGCCCGGGCATGGCGACTGCGGGGTCGGGAGATGTCCTGTCCGGTATCATGAGCGCGGTCATATCCTTTGTTTCCGACAAGTGTCTTGCCGCTGCCGTTGCCGCATACATCAATGGGGCAGCGGGCGAGCTTGCGGCCGAAAAATACGGCGACATATCGATGACCGCAGGAGATACGGTCTCTTTCATACCCAAAGTGACAATGTAATATATTGTATCATATGTATATTGCCCGTGACTTTTACCACAAGATGTGGTATCATCTGTACAGATATATTTTTTGGGAAACCGGGTGAGTTTATTTGAATGAAAATGATGGCAATGGACGCGGTTTTGCCACCAAGGCCTGTGCGTTCATTATTGATAAGAGGAATCTTTTCTTCCTCATCTTTGTACTTCTGACAATTTTTACCGCCTTTTCAAAAGGGTGGGTACACGTCGAGAATCAGCTCTCATATTATCTGCCTGAGACCACCGAGACTAAAAAGGGAATAGAACTGATGGATGAGGAGTTTGTGACCTACGGCTCATGTACGTTTATGGTCGCAAACGTTTCATTTGAGCAGGGAGAGAGGCTTGCCAGATCCATTGGGGACATGGAAGGCGTTTTCTCGGTCGACTACGAGGATACGAAGGAGTACTACAACAACGGTTCGGCAAAGCTGGCTGTTACCTTCGACTATCCGGAGGACGACGAGCGGTGCGTACAGTGCCAGGAGAAGATCAAGGATTATCTTTCGGGCACCGACTACTATCTTGAGACGACCCTCGGAGATGTCCAGGCTCAGCTTATCAAGGATGAGATGGGACCGATCTCGATAATAGTTGTCATCATCGTCCTTACTGTCCTTCTGATAACGACCGAAGCTTATGCCGAGATACCGGTACTTCTTATCACGTTCGGCGGCGCGGCGATCCTGCAGATGGGTACGAACTTCGTGTTCGGGACGATCTCCTACGTTTCGGACTCGGTCACGATCGTGCTCCAGCTGGCACTTTCCATAGACTATGCGATCATATATCTGAACCGCTACAAGGAAGAGCATCAGAAGCTTGCCCCCAGAGAAGCTGCCATAGTGGCGCTTACCAAGGCTGTTCCCGAGATCTCCGGAAGTTCCCTTACGACTATCGGCGGCCTTATCGCC
The DNA here is from genome assembly GCA_017432845.1 of Lachnospiraceae bacterium. Taxonomy (GTDB): domain Bacteria; phylum Bacillota; class Clostridia; order Lachnospirales; family Lachnospiraceae; genus UBA2868. The sequence goes on from JAFRIL010000067.1 coordinate 7,399, forward strand.
ATGACTTTCATGCAGTTCAAGATGGGTCCCGACATGGGTATCGTTCTGATCAAGGCCATTATCTTAAGCCTTATCGCCGTGTTCGTGCTCATGCCCGGCGTTATCATGGTGTTTGCGGGGCCGATGGACCGGACCAAGCATAAGAACTTTGTCCCGAAGATAAGCGGTATCGCAAGGTTTGACTATGCTACGCGATTTTTTGTGGTTCCCATCTTTCTGGCACTTATCATCATCGCATTTTTCGTTTCCAATAAATGCCATTACACGTACGGCTACAGTTCGATAACGCCGCCTCTTAAGAACGAGACGCAGATCGCATCCGACATGATCAAGGAGAACTTCGATACGAAGAACTTCGTGGCTGTCATTGTTCCTGCAGGCAATTACGAAAACGAAAAGCGTCTTCTTGCCGACTACGAGGCAAGGGATGAGATAGATCATGCGGTGGGACTGTCAAATACCGAAGCTCTTGGCGGCTATACGCTTACCGACCAGCTGACGCCGAGGCAGTTTGCGGAGCTCATCGATCTTGATTACGAGGTGGCCGAGCTTGTCTACAGCGCATATGCGATAAATGACAAGGATTACGGCAAGGCGGTAAACGGTCTTGCTGACTACCGCGTGCCTCTCATCGACATGTTCATGTTCGTTCACAAGGAGGTCGAAGAGGGCTATGTAACGCTTGATGCCGATACGAAGAAGACGCTCGATGACGCATATAAGATGATGAACTTTGCAAGGACACAGCTTCAGGGCGAAAATTATGTCAGGATGCTCGTGTACTTAAACCTTCCGGAGGATGACCAGGACAGGATCTACGCGTTCATCGACGAGATGCACACGATGGCATACCAGTACTATGACGAGTGCCTT
>JAFRIL010000068.1 GCA_017432845.1 Lachnospiraceae bacterium
ATGTCCATGACAAGCGCTATTACCACCTGGGCAAGTCCCACCACGAGCAGTATAGGCGAAAGCAGTTTGTTTAAAGTGTTTTCCATCGATCCACCCCCGTTAAGAAATTTCTGCCTGCATTTATTTTAACACTATTTCCAGCAGGTCCGATATCCTGCCAAGATCATGATCAGCCGTCTTACTGTTTGCGGCATCCCCGAACGCGGCCGTCTTCATTCCCGCTGCAATGCCCGCCTGTATTCCGGCGACCGCATCTTCTACAACGATACACTTATCCGGTGCGATACCAAGAAGCTTTGCCGCCAGAAGGAACACCTCCGGATCCGGCTTCGTTCTTGTTATCATCGTCCCGTCCGCCACTTCGTCAAAATCATCCGCAAGGTTTGTTTTTTCCAGAATGAACTTCGTGTTCTTGCTGGAAGATCCAACCGCAAGCTTTATCCCGGCTTCCCTGAGCTTACGCAGAGTGTTCTTGACATCGCCGGACACATCCAGCGGACTCATCTGTGACAGATAGCTGCGGTATATCTCATTCTTTTTCGTGGCAAGTTCTTCCTTTTCCTTATCCGAAAGAGCCGGCCCCGTATATCTTTCCAGGATGATCTCAAGACTTTCCATCCGGCTGACTCCGCGAAGCCGCCTGTTTATCGTCTCGTCAAAATATATACCCTTTTCATCACTTATCCTTTTCCAGGCCAGGTAGTGGAATCTGTCTGTATGAACGAGCACTCCGTCCAGATCGAATATCACAGCCTGTGTGTCCATTTTTTCTCCTTCCCCACACTCTCTTTAGCGCCCCTGAATGTAAACTGCATCTTGTCTCCCGATACAAGTTCCAGTCCGGCACACTCTTTATCAACCGTAAGCCTTAACTGCCTTTTGCGATATGAAAACGGGAATGAATACCCTGTTATCCCCTCGGGAAGGAACGGATCTATACCAAGTCCTTCTTCCGTTATCCTAACGCCCGCAAATCCGTTTACGATCGCCATGTAGCATCCGCCCATATTGGCTGTATGAACACCGTCCTTCGTGTTCTCGTGACGGTTCATCAGATCGAGCTTTGCAGAATCCCCGAAGTACGAAAGTGCTTCTTTGAAAAGACCGAGCATCGAGGCTGTCATCGAAAATACGCATGTGCTAAGCGATGAGTCGTGCGTCGTGATCTTCTCATAGTATCTGAAGCTCTTCTCCATCGTCTCTTTTGAGGCAAGAGACGGGAACAGAAAATGTGCGAGCACCGTATCTGCCTGTTTGCACACCTGATAGCGGTACAGGTGAAGCGGATGATAATGAAGGAGCAGCGGAAAATCTTCCTTTGGTGTTGATGCAAGATCCCATACCGGTTTATCAAGGAACGAATCATCCTGCGGATTGATACCCGTCTTCTCGTCGTACGGAAGATACATAAGCTCTGCGGCCTTTTTCATATCTTCGATCTCCGTATCCGAAAGAGAGAGTTTTTTTGCAAGCTTTGCCACCTTTGGATCGGCCGACATCTGTTCATAGAGCTTTGCCGCATAGAGCAGATTGTACCTTGCGGATGCATTGGTATAATAGTTGTTGTTCACCATGCATGTGTATTCATCCGGCCCCGTTACTTCCTGTATGCAAAACCTCCCCTGCCTGTCATATACTCCGACATCAAGCCACAGTCTTGCGGTCTCGATCAGGATCTCGAGTCCCATCTCCTTCAGGAATTCTTCATCACCCGTAGCAAAAAAGTACTGTATAACTGCATATGATATGGCACCGTTTATATGATATGCGGCCGTCCCGCTCGGAAAATATCCCGAGCACTCAACACCCGTAATCGTTCTCCACGGATAAAGAGCTCCCTTTTTGTGACCGACAAGTGCGGCATTTTCACGTGCCTTATCAAGCGTAAAATATCTGAATGCAAGAATGTTCCTTGCAAGATGAGGGTCGGTCAGAGTAAAGAACGGTACGACATACATCTCCGTATCCCAGAAAAAATGTCCTTCGTATCCCTCTCCGGAAAGACCCTTTGCCGCGATCCCCGAATAAGCGTCGTGGGGAGCCGCGCACAAAAGCTGGTACATGTTAAACCTTACGGCATCCTCAAGTTCCTTATCACCGCCGATCTCCATAAGAGAGCGTGCGGCAAATTCCGAAAGATAATTCTTCTGGTCATCATAAAGGCCGGTAAGCGGCCGCTTCATGGCATCTGTCAGAACCTGCATGGCTTTTTTGAGCGGATCGGCTTCGCGGATCGAATCCGAAAACGTACAGTATTTAATGACCGTGATCTTCTCGCCCTGTTTTACCGGAACACGGATTCTTGTTATAAGTGCTCCGCCTTCCTCGCGCACCATGGTGTCATAGCCTGACGGTGCACAGACGATATGATCGGTGGCTATCGCGATCCTCACTTTGCTTGCCAAGGTCTGCGCCTCGGAATACGATGTGTATCCCGAAAACCCCTGCTTTGTTACCGAAAGGTAACAGGGACTCTCGTCCGCAAGTCTCGGATCATCCGGATCCGAATAATTCGGAGTTTCTGCCACATGCCATGAATCGAACACTGCTTCGGACGAAAAATCAAGCGCTTCCACTTCATACTCGATGGTAAAGAGTTCCTTGATCATGAAATGTGCCATACGGCGTATGCGAACCTTTATCTGCCTGCCCGAAGGGCTCTTCCAGAGAACGCTCCGCTGTGTATAGCCTTCAGAAGTGTCAAGAACTCTCTCGCCTGATGATGCGCCGCCTTTTGCGGGAGCAAAATCCTCGCCGCCTATAGACAGTCTTATGGTCTGGGTATCACCGATGTTGAGCATCGTCTGCTTCTTTTCAACAAGATTGCAGAGGCTCTCCGCCTGCTTCATCGAAATGATCTCATAAGAGCCGGCAAGGTACTGTCCGCGCATCGTCGGGAAATCTTCGGGCACGCTTTCTTCAAGCGTGCCCCTGATCCCGATGTAACCGTTTGAGTTACCAAACAGCGTCTCGAAAAGATTAAGCTCTTTCTTATCGTAATTCTCTTTTCTTACAAGACGTTTGTCAGTTTGCATAGTAGTTTTCGCATACCTTCTGAAGTGTATCAAGGAATGTTGCCGCATCAGGGAAGTTACCCATTGCGAAATCCTGGAATACAACACCGGTTGCGTTCTGGCCGATACCTTCCTTCATTGACAGCCAGTGCCATGAGGAAGTCTTGCCTGCTGCAGTGTATTCTGCGATAGTCTTTGCGAACGGATCGTCAGGTGAATGTGTATTTGATGCATAAGGTGAGATAAATCCGCAGTCCTTGGCAAGTATTTCCTGTCCGCCGTCATCTGCTGCACACCATGCAAGGAACTTCTTGGCTTCTTCTACGTTACCGTCCTTGTATACGCCCCACCAGTTGGGTGAGTTCGTAAGGATCGTATCCTGTCCTTCGATGAATGCATAAGGGATCATTCCGATCTCAAAGCTTCCTGCTGCCTCGTATGCGTCCTTGTCGTCGTTAACGATCGTTGCGCCGATCCATGAGCCCTGTGTTACAAATGCATACTTACCTGAAGCAAATCCGAGAACCTGTGCATCGTATGTTCCGGAAACACCTGCGGGATCCGTGTACTGGTTAAAGAGTGCAACCATCTCTGACCAGGGCTTAGCACGCTCCATATCAAGCTTTCCGCCATCCTTGAAGAGGTCGATGTATGTTGTATCGTCTCTCTTAAGACCTGAATCGAAGTATGTTCCGAATACGTGCTGACCGGGTGACCACCACAGCTGTGATGACTCTGTGTAGTATCCGAGAACTGCCGTAAGACCAAGCTCTTCCTTCTTGGAATCGATCGTCTCAAATGCCTTCTTCATGCTCTCGGGACCTGTGATAGACTTGGGATCAACGCCTGCCTTTGCAAGGATGTCAGCGTTATAAGCAAGTCCGATAGCTTCGGTTGTTGTCGGGAATCCCCAAACCTTACCGTCAGCCACATATTCAGCCTCTGTGTCGCTTACCCAGGGCTCATCGGAAAGGTCTGCAAGAAGTCCTTCCCATGTGGGATACTGGAGATCTCCTTCGAATACGAAGATGTCGGGCATGTTGTCTGCCTGATAGTAACCTTTAAGTGTAGCCTGTGTATCGATACCGCCGCCAAGTGACTCGATGACTACCGGAACACCGGTCTTCTCTTCATAAGCCTTGGCAAGCTTCTTGAGCCCTTCATCAACCTCAACCTTGTTGTTGACAAGTCTGATACCGCCTTCAGGTGTCTCAGCCGGTGCTGCAGCGTCTGCTGTGTCTGCCGCGTCCGCTGCAGGAGCTGCTGCGTCCGCTGCCGGTGCTGCTGCGTCTGCTGCGGGAGCTGCTACGCCGCAAGCCGTAAGTGAAGCGGTCATTGCTGCTGCAAGAATGATAGCAAATACTCTCTTTTTCATTACTTATCCTCCTTTATTTTTCCCGTGACCGGTTTTAGTCAACGGGGTGTATTTGTCTATGCTCTGATTATCAAATGTTCACCAAGGGAGGGACAACCCCGACCTGATTTTTTGTGCGAATTGCATAAAAAAATCGCGGAGGGATATACCAAATACCCGTTCCGCGACATTATTTTAGTAAAACGAATGATTATTTTACTAAAATAGCATAAGGATTTTACCTGTTTTTTTGTAATGTTTTAGCGCTCTTCCTCCATTTGACTCTCGCACCAATCCGGACACAGTCATAATCTCCCTTCCCGTCGATGATATCGACAAGTGCCTGTGCGGCAAGATATCCACGCTCGTAATCGGGAACCGTGACCGTTGTAAGCTCGGTATAGCGCGAGATTATGATATCGTCAAACCCGACAACGGCAATATCATCGGGTATACGTATACCGTTCTGTTTGAAATGCCTGATCGCACCGAGCGCCATCATGTCATTGGCACATACGAGGACCTGCGGCATCTCCTCCGACAGCATCAGTATGCGCGCGGCCTGGGCGCCGCTCTTTTCCCTCCAGTCTCCCTCATATAACTGGTTTCTCGAAAACGGAAGGTCGTGCTCTTTCAGCGCATCGCGAAATGCCGTATATCTGTCCTGATTATCCTGCGTATTAAGTCCTGCCAGGAATGCGAACTTCTCATAGCCCGCTTCTATCAGTCCTTCTATAAGCTGCTTTTCGGCCGCATAGTTATTGACAACGATACTCTTGATGTGAGGATGCATTATCATGCGGTCCAGCACTATGACCGGTATCTGCCGGTCCGCCACTTTGATAAGATCCGCATCGGTTGTATGCACGTCGTTGACTATACATCCGCACACCACTTCGGGGTCGGCGTAGTGTTCAAAGTTCTCACCGTTACAGATGAGCATGCTGTACCCTTTGGCATTCGAATAATCGCTTATGCCGTGCAGTATGTCGAGATAATACAAGGCGTCAAAATCACTCAGGTTAACGATTATCGTATGGTTGCCACGCTTCCTGGAAACATTTACTTCGTATCCGAGCTCTTTGGCTATGGCCAGTATCTTCTCGCGCGTTGCCGCCGAGGCGCTGTTTTTATTGTGCAGAACATTTGATACGGTTGAGATCGACACTCCCGCACGCTCCGCTATGTCACGGATCCCCGCCATTTACTTCCTCCGGATCATGTATCAAAATCATTGAGACTCAGGAACCGTCCCTCTGTCTCAAAAATCATTGAGACTCAGGAACCGTCCCTCTGTCTCATCAATAAACGTATTTTACCATAAATGTACGCCAAAACCTACAGTTGAAAAAAACGGTCTTTTCAACCGG